>JAYVQF010000153.1:0-1981 GCA_043777195.1 Thermoanaerobaculia bacterium | reverse complement strand
CAACTTGCGTGCCGAAGCCGTCCATCGACACCGTTACCTCGTATTGGCCGGAAATCAGTTCCTGAACGCCGTAGATTCCTTTTGCATCACATTCTGCGCCTTTGGTCGGCCTCGATCGTAATTTTGCTTTGACAACCGCGCCCGGAAGGGGCGCCCCTTTATCATCGGTCACCCGGCCGATCAGGCACCCGTTGGCCTGGCTCATACAGAAGCGCCCGGCGAATTCCCGCAACTCCGCTTGCGTCGCGAGGGATTGAACGGCGACACGCGGCGCTGGCGGCGCAATCTTCTGCACCGCCGCCGGTGCAGATGGCAACATCGCTTTTTCTTCAGCGGTGAAGGTGATTTTCGCTGACGCCGGATTCAACACGGGAGTGAGATCGACAACGCCGCCGGTATTCACCTCTTCAGTGAAAATCCGCTCGCTCCGCATTCCGTCGGCGGTGATCTCTACAATGTAACGGCCGTGGGGCAGGCCGGTCACGACAAATGCGCCCTCAGCGCTGGCCAACAGGGTGCTGACGATTTTCCCGGCAGCGTTGACAACTCGCACTCTTGCATCAGCCACCGGCCATTGATCCACATCCAATATCGTGCCTCGCAGTTCGATGCCGCGGCGTGGGCCGGGCTTCGGGTAATCCGGCGCGGCGGCTTCGACCCGAAGCTCCGGCGCGGGCACCCCGTCATGGCCATTGAGTGTTGCGCGCAGATAGAGTTCGCTCGTACCGCCGGCTGGCAGTTGCCACGAAACCGAATAGGTCGGATGCGAACCCCCCGCGATTTTCTTGAAGACAAGCGCGCGGCCCAGCGGATCATCCACCCACTCCGGCGCGATCAGCCCGGCGCGGATTGCCGCCGCGATGGTGTCATCCAGCGATGACTCCAGGGCACCGCCGCCCGCAAGATAGTGGTTCAATCCGTTCGCTACCGCAGTGAGATGATCGAGCCCCAGCCGGGAATAGCCGCCGCGCTGCTCGTCATCGCGGCTGCCGTCCTGCACCCGGCCCCAGGAGAGCGAACCGACATCGAGCCCGGGCTGAAGAATATTTTCCGCTGCGGCAAAGAGCAGGCGCGCCGCCATTTCCCGCTGGGCGGGTGACAGGGACTCATCGCCGAGATCATCGCTGACCAGTGCCGGCTTGAGCGAACGACCGGCGATCAGCTCCCGTTCGAGATGCAGAAAAACTCCCGCACCGCCCGGCCACTTGCGCACCAGCTGATAGACCGCCTCATCCACCGCTTTTACTTCAAGGGCGGCGGGCGCCGGCCGGCCCGCTCCGTCGCGCACGGCGATGTGCAGCTCGGCGTTTTCACCGGGGTGATAGGAAGCACGCTGGAGCTGCGCCCTCACGGTGAGGTCGCCCGCAGGATCAATGTAGATCAGCCGCCGGTCGCTGCGCGGCTGGCCGGAGGCATCCAACCGCCAAACGCGTACCGCCACGAGACCGCGCAGTTCGGGTGGCGGTTGCAGAGAAATTTGCGCCGCACCATTCGTGAAATCAGCGGTGGTCATCAGAATCGGTTGGCCGTCTTTCAAAAGATCGACGAAGACCGGCCCGGCCTCGTGATCGGAATAAAGGGTGAGGGCGACCGGCTCGCCCGGCATGACGATCACTTTTACTGCATGTAACAACAGGCCGCCTGAATCATTACGCGCGGATAGATTGAAATTCAGTGTGCCGTGATGGCCGCTCGCATCCTGCGCGGACAAGACCACTTGATTGCCGCGCTCGACCGGCCAGTCGAGCGTCGCGAAACCGGCGCCGTCGGTCTCGATGAGGCCGGGAAATTCGCCGCTCAACCGCGTGATCAGCGGCTGGCCCGCCGGATCGGTGGTGCGGATGAGAACGCGGTTACTCACGCCATTCACCCGGCCGCCACCCTCGGCAAGCGCGGTGATGAGGATCGGCTCGCCCGCCAGCAGCAGCGGCTCATCGCGGGTTTCGCCGTGGCCTGCCGCATCCTCCACCGCCGCGCTCAG
>JAYVQF010000152.1:0-1986 GCA_043777195.1 Thermoanaerobaculia bacterium | reverse complement strand
GCTATCACATCATGGGGATTTGAACGGCGCCAGAAATTGCGCGCGGCGGCGTGAGCGTGTCACACCCACGTCTTTGCGCACACCCTTCAAGCTTTGGGCGAGGGAGTTGACCAATTCGCAGGCTATTTCGTCCCTGAAGATCACGCGCTTGCCGGCCTGATGCTTCCGGCGTAAACTTCCGACCCCCCGCTTGACCCAGCGGGACGGAAAATCGCCGCGCATCTATTCATCGCCTTCTCGCCGCTTCATCCTGATTTGTTTTTTTCTTTTCATTCAGCCGCCCCTCATGTCCATCCCCCCCGTCCCCACCCAGATGCAGGCGTCCGCCGCGGCCCTGATGCATGCGTCTGCCGCCGCGAGTTCTTCCCCCGGTTCTTCCCCCGCCTTCCGGCCAATTCATTTTCAGGCCCTCAAGGAGCGGCTGCGGGATCAGCTCCCTGATGATTCGTACGCGGCGTGGTTTGCGCCGCTGGCCTGGGCGGAGTCGGCGGGCGGGGAGATTCGCTTGCTGGCCGAAAATGAATTCGCCCGCCATGAAATTGAGCTTCGTTACGCGGTAAAAATCTCAGAAATCGCCGACCAGCTGGGGTTTGCCGGCCACCGCCTGGTTCTCGGCATCAACGGCGAGCACGGGCCGGCGGTGCTGCCCTACGGGCCCGCCTCGCCGCCCCTCATCAAACCGGTGCCGCCGCCGCCCGGCGCCGCGCAGCGCGCAGGCCTGATTTCCCGGTTCACCTTCGACCGCTTCGAAGAGGGTCCCAACAACCTGCTCGCGCATGCCGCGGCGCGGCGCACGGCCGAAGTGCGCGGCACCTATAACCCGCTCTTCATCTGGGGCGGCTCCGGCCTCGGCAAAACCCATCTCCTGCATGCGGTGGGGCATGAACACCTGCGCCGTCACGCGGACGCGAAGTTGATCCTCACCACCGGCCAGGGATTCATGACGGATTACACCACGGCCACGCGGCAGGATGGGCATGACAAGTTCAAGGCCCGTTACTGGCTGGCCGAAGTCCTGTTGATTGATGATGTCCATATCCTCGCGCGCGGGCAGTCCACCATGCAGGCCTTCTTCGAGGTCTTTAACGCCATCCATGAAAATGGCGGACAGATCGTGCTCACCTCGGACCAGCCGCCGCGCAAAATCGAGGGGCTGGAGGAGCGGCTGCGCACTCGCTTCGAGTGGGGCATGCTCGCCGACATCCAGCCCTATCCGCTTGAAATGCGCGTCAAAATTCTCAAGCGCAAAGCGGAAGAGCAGCTGTTCGATCTGCCCGACGACGCCGCCTGGTTCATGGCCTCGCGATTGCAAAAGAATGTGCGCGAACTCGAAGGGGCGCTGGAAAAGGTGAAGCTGACGGCGGAATTGCGCGCCGAGCCGGCGGGGCTGGAGCTCGCGCGCGAGGCATTGGCCGGCGATCTGCCCCAGGCCGGGCGCCAGCTCAGCATGGAAAAGATCATCGAACAGGTCGCCGCTTATTTTCATCTCGCGCCGCGCGATCTCACCGGCCCCAGCAAGCTCAAGAAAATTTCCGAGGCGCGCCACGCGGCCGTGTTCCTGGTCAACCGCATGACCGGCCTTTCCAACGCGGAGATCGCCCGCCGCCTGGGCGACCGCAACCCTTCCACCATCCACCATGCGCTCAAGAAAGTGGAACTGCAGATTCATCAGGACCCCGACTATGCCACCCGCCTGGAGGCGCTCGAACAGCAGATGGCGTGAAGGCGGCCAGTCAGCAAGGCCCGCGGATGGCAAAATGATCTGTCTTTACAATTTGCAACCCGAATGCAGCGGTGAGTCTGTCGCCCGGTCGGCGGCCGGATCCGCTTTGCTCCCGCGCATCGCCATCCGATTATTGGAGACCTGAAATGCTGAAAGAATTCATGGAATTCCTCACCAAATATGGCGTCATTGGCCTCGCCATCGCCGTCATCATCGGCGGCAAATTGAATGACCTGGTTGGCAGCCTGGTCAACGACCTCCTG
>JAYVQF010000151.1:0-7634 GCA_043777195.1 Thermoanaerobaculia bacterium | reverse complement strand
CTCCTGCTGTCGGTCATCGCCGGGCTGATCACGCTGTCGGTCGTCCTGGTCGCCTTCGTTTTTCCACGCCGCCACGGACGAATTCCGCGCAATGCGCGTGAGGCGGTTCTGGGCATACAGCAGCCGCGCGTGGACTCCGCGCCGATCTCAGCGCCTACTTCGGTCGCGGGATCAGCACCGACAGCGTCCTCTACACCGGGTTCGGAGCCCGCACCATGAGCCCCAGCCCCATCGTGGCGACTTCGCCCGCCGCCCGCCGCGGACTGATTGACAACCGCATCATCGGCATCATTCTGGTGGTCACTTTCGAGATCATGCTCTTCACGGGCCTGATCGGCGCCTACATCGTCGCGCGCACCAGCGCCGTCACCTGGCCGCCCATGCGCGCGCCGCAGCTCAATGCGCTCAGTGGCGGCATCGCCACTGCGGTGATCGTGCTATCCAATCTGCTCCTCGCCATTGCGGGAATACTCAGCCGTCGCGGTCTGGGCGGCGCCGGACGCGATGCGCAGGAAGAGAACGCCCTGGCGGCTGCCCGCCGCCGGAAAAGCCTGATCCATGGCCTGATCGCCGCCGCGCTCTTCTTCGGCCTGGTCTTTTCCGTCATGCAGATTTTGGAATGGCGGCAGTTCGTGTTTGATGAAACCGGGCGGGGCGGCTATGGGGTTTCGCTGACCCCGGCACCAGAGGGCGGCTTTTTTACGCTGCTGCAATGGCACATGGGGCGCGCCACCTATTCCGCATTTTTCTTTACGATGACGATCCTGCACGGACTCCATTTATGGATCGGCATGATTGTGCTGGGGCTGCTGACCCTGCGCGGCAGGCTGTGGGAAAAAGCGGGGCAGCTCGGCACCCGCCTCGAAGTCACGGCCTGGTTCTGGCATTTCATCGGCGCCATGTGGCTTGGGTTGTATTATTTGTTATACATATTGCGATGAACATTTTGTATTGAGTCTGCCGCCATGAGACTGATGTAATGAAAGACGCCCCCATCATTGTGGAAAACCTGCGCAAGCGCTACCTCTCGGCCGGGGGGGTAACCGAGGCGGTGCGTGACATTTCCTTTTCCGTCGCTGCGGGTGAGGTCTTCGGCCTGCTCGGCCCCAATGGCGCGGGCAAGACCACCACGCTGGAAATTCTCGAGGGCTTGCGCGCCCGAGATGAGGGGTCGGTGCGGGTGTTGGGTCTTGATCCCGCGAATGACAGCCGCAAACTTCGCGACCGCATCGGCGTTGCATTGCAAGCCACCCGGCTGCCGGCGAAGCTGAAAGTGCGCGAGGCGGTGGATTTATTCGGCCGGCTCTATTCGCGCACCGTCGACTCGGCGCCGCTGCTGAAACGCTTGCAGCTCGACGAAAAGCGGGACGCCTTTTTTTCGCAGCTCTCTGGCGGACAGCAGCAGCGGCTGGCGCTCGCCCTGGCGCTCATCAACGACCCGCAGATAGTTTTTCTCGACGAGCCCTCCACCGGCCTCGACCCGCAGGCCCGGCGCGAAGTGCACGACTTGGTGTCGGGCTTGCGTGCAGAAGGGCGCACCGTCATTCTCACCACCCATTACATCGAGGAGGCGGAGCGCCTTTGCGACCGCGTCGGCATCGTGGATCACGGCCGGCTTATTGCGCTGGGCGCGCCGTCGGCGCTGCGCCGCGAACACCTCGGCCACGCCCTCATCGAGATCCAGTGCGCTTCGCCGCTGCCCGCAGAGATTCCGAATTTTTCCGGCGTGCAGCCCCCGGTGCTGGATGCAGCACGCCGCCACCTGCGCATCTCCAGTGAAAAACCCGCCGTGGCGCTGGTCGAGGCGGTGAAATGGCTCGACAGCGCCGGCATCACCATCGAGGATCTCAGCCTCAAACACCCGACGCTCGAGGATGTCTTCATCGCCCTCACCGGGCGAAAGTTGCGCGACTGATGAAACCCTATTTCGCACTCATTCTCATGGATTTGAAGCTGCTCGCCCGCAACAAGGCGGTGCTGCTGTTTCAATATATTTTCCCTCTGATTTTCTTTTTCGTCTTCGCCGGAATTTTCAAACTCGGCCGAGAAAACGGCGGCTCACCCGCGCAGGTGCTGGGCATGGTGCTGACCCTGGGCATGCTGGGTAACGGACTGTACGGCGCGGGAATGCGTATGGTGCAGGATCGCGAAGCCGGGATTCTGCGCCGTTTCAAAGTTGCGCCGATCTCGCCGCTGCCGCTGCTGGCTTCCTCCATCGTGACCGGGTGGGCCACCTATATTCCTCTGGTGATTGGATTGATGTTGCTGAGTCGCTCGAAATATGGCATGGCGTGGCCGGCGCGGCCATTCACCTTCGCACTGCTGGTATTGCTCGGCCTCGCCGCTTTCCGCGCCATCGGGCTGATCATCGCAGCGGTCGCCAACACCACGCAGGAATCGAACGCGCTGATTCAGTGTTTGTATATGCCTTGCCTGTTGCTCTCCGGGGCGGCGGTGCCGCTTTCCGTTTTGCCCGGCTGGGCGGCGGCGATCGCGAAATACCTGCCGGCCAGTTATCTGGTGACAGGCCTGCGCGGCGAACTCTCCACTCCCGACCCGCTACCGGTTTTCTTCGCCACCTGCCTCGCGCTGCTGGCGGCGATGGCGGTCTGTCTTTTTCTCGCCGCAAAATTATTCCGCTGGGAACCGGAGCAGAAAATTCCCGGTAAAGCGAAACTCTGGTTCCTTGTCGCGCTGGTGCCGTTCATTGTTCTCGGATTGCTGCATCGCGGCGGCTAAGTCGCCTTGCTCCCACCACCCTTTACCCACCACCCATGACTTCCACCCTCCCGCCCGAACGAGCCGGCAGCAAACGCGGCTCGATCATCGTCTTCATCGTGCTGATCGCCGCCTGCGCCGCGGTCTTCATCCGTTTCCGCCTGGCGCCGCGGCCGCTGCCGCGCGCGTTGCCCGATCTGGGCGCGGCGCCCGCCTTTCGCCTGACCGAGCGCAGCGGGCAAGCGTTCTCGTCGGAGCAACTGGCGGGAAAATATTGGGTGGCCGATTTCATCTTCACCAGTTGCGCGGGCAGTTGCCCCGCGATGTCCACGCAGATGCGCGACCTGCAGCAGAGCTTTTCGAAGGCGGGGCAGGTGTTACTGGTCTCCTTCTCCGTGGATCCCACGCATGACACGCCGGAACAGCTGCGCGGTTACGCCGATGGCTACATGGCGCAGTCCGACCGCTGGTTTTTTCTCGGCGGTAGCGAAGGAGAAGTTGCGGCGCTGGCACGCAATGGCTTCAAGCTGGCGGCCGGCGAAGCGAATGATGCGAACGATCCCAGCGTCGTCGCGGGCGCCCCCGCCATCGTCCACTCGCAGCGTTTCGTCTTGGTCGATCCCGCCGGCCGCATCCGCGGCTACTACGACGGTACTCGCAGCGACACCGTCCAGCAAATCATCGCCGATGTCCGGGCGCTCCAATTGACGGCGACGGCGGAGAAGAAGCTTTAACCGCCAAGGCGCCAAGGCGCCAAGTGAAGAGAGGTTAAAGAGCCGGATATGCTGGTCACATTTCTTAACCGCGTGCCCTTGGCGTCTTGACGCCTTGGTGGTAAAAATTTCTGGGTATTCTCATGAACCTTCCCTTCATCAATGCGATTCTCAATGGCACCGCCACGCTCTTGCTGGTATGCGGCTGGTTCGCCATCCGGGCGAAGAAAATTGCGCTGCACCGCGCGCTGATGAGCACGGCCTTCGTGACCTCCGCGCTTTTTCTCGCGGGTTATCTGCTGCATCACTATCAGGCCGGCGGCCATGTGCGCTTCACCGGCGAAGGGCCGGTGCGACTGATTTACTTCGCCATCCTCATCACCCACACCCCGCTCGCGGTGCTGGTTCCGGCTTTGGCTATCCGAGCGATCTGGCTGGCGCTCAAGGGGCGCCTCGATGAGCACCACCGGCTGGCGCGCTGGACGCTGCCGATCTGGCTCTTTGTTTCCATCACCGGCGTCCTACTCTATCTTCTGGTTTATGTGTGGTACACCCCCGGCGTGCGCTGAATGAAATCCTTAAAATCACCCCTGAGTTTCCCCATGCGAAAATATTTGTCCCTGATTTTTCTCCTCCCCCTCCGCCTCGCCGCCCAGTGCGCGATGTGCACTTCCACCATCGAGCTCAACAGCGACCGCAACCACCAGGTGGGCAGCGCCTTCAACCACTCCATCGCCTTCATGCTGCTGATGCCCACCCTGCTGGTCATCGGCGTCGGCCTGCTGCTCTTTTTCCGCCTCCGTCGCGCCGCGGCGGAACATCACGCAGGCACGATCTGAATCAGCGCGCCGTCTTGCGGTTGCGAGTTTTTGTCCGCGGAACCAGCCGGCGCAGGCGTTTGGTGGTTGCCTCGCGATCGAGACGCGAGGCGGCGACATCGAGCACCAGGGATTCCCACTCATCGCTGTCAGGTGCCGGCTGTAAGCCGTTGAGCCGCAAGAACACCAGGCAAACGGCCAGCGCAGCGCGCTTGTTGCCGTCCACGAACGGGTGATTGCGGCAGAGATAGAAAAGATAAGCGGCAGCCACCTCGACGGGGTCGGCGATCAGCGGCTCGCCGCCGAAAGTCGCCTGCGGCGCAGCGATGGCGGATTCGAGCAGCGCCCGATCGCGTAAGCCCGCGCTGCCGCCGTGTTGCGCCAGCACCACATCATGGATCGCCAGGACATCGGCGATCTCCGGATGGAACAGGGTGCCGCTCACGCCAGCCTTTTCAGGGTGCGCTTGTAATCCTTGAGGACGCCCTTGAGCGTTCGCTTGAATTCTCCCGGCGTGGCTCGCGGGTGCGCGGGCGTGAGCGTGATGGTGCCGCCCTCGTGGACTTCGAGGTTGAGCGCGTCGCCTGGCTTGAGGCCGGCCAACTCCATCAGCGCGGCATCAAGGATGATCCCCTGCGAGTTTCCGATTTTGGAAATGGTCTTGATCATGAAGTAATACTATGTTTTACAAGCTGGAATTGCAAGCGGGTTGCGGCTGGACTACGGTAACAAAAAGGTGAAAAAATGGTGACAAAATCTCGCGCTCTCGGCCGAGACGGCTGCCTATACTTTCGTCATGCGCTTGCCGTATCGCCTCGGTCTCTATGCGGGTGCCGGTTACCTGACGCTCTGTCTGTTGTTTTACGCCAGACAGCGAAACCTCATCTACTATCCCGAAGCCCGCAGCGAGGGCGAATCGTCAGCCATCGCGAAGACCTACAAACTGCTGCCGTGGCGGAGCGGCAATGGACAGATCCGCGGCTGGATTCGCCCGGCGCAGGGTATGGTCTCGCAGCGCTGGCTCATCTTTCACGGCAACGCGGGCAGCGCGCTGGATCGCGAGGACTATGCGAATGGCTTGCAATTCCATGATCCGCACCGCGAGGTTTTCCTCATTGAATATCCCGGCTACGATTGCCGGATGGGACTGCCAAGCGAATCCGCACTGATGTCTGACGCGATGAGCGCGGCAGTGGAATGGGCCGGCCACCCCGAGCCGCTCTTTTTCCTGGGCGAATCATTGGGTGGGGCGGTGGCCGTCAAGACCGCCGCGGCGATGCCTGGAAAAATCCACGGCCTGATCCTGCTCACCCCGCTGCCGGATCTTGCCGCGGTGGGCCGGCACCATTTCCCCTGGCTTCCGGTTCGCTGGATGCTGAAGGATCGCTACGCCGCGCGCGAAGCCGCAACGACACTGAAAATTCCCGCATTCTTCGCGATCGCCGGCCAGGATGAAGTCGTCCCCACCAAAATGGGAGAAGCCTTCTACGCGGCTTATCCGGCCGCCAAAGCAGTCTGGCGCGACCCCGCCGCCGGCCACAACGAAATCGACGGCGGGCCGGATGGAAAGTGGTGGCCGGAAGCGGAACGGCTGTTCGCCACGGCGGCTGGTTCGTGACTTTGTCAGCGGATGATGCGGCTCCTGAAGGCGAATAGGTTTGGGCTTGTGTTAAGATTCTTGCCATGAATCTCGTGGCGGATACCATTGAAGGGGCATATCAAAAAAAAGCCCGTATGGATTCAGTTCAACAGAAACTTAAAGAGTTTAGGGCGGCGGATCATGTCTTGCCAAGACATATCCTGCAACCAGTTAACAAAAACGGAAAAATTTCCTATTTCAAATTGTCAGATGAAGCAAAACAAGTCTTGGGTGATTTCTTTGCACACGTACCTCAAGCCAAGGGAAATTTAGACCTGGGGAAGGTAAAGATAAGTTTTGGTTTTGTAAGAAAGGGATACAGTGGCTATGCTTTAGGACATAAAATTCGTCTGGATGAACCCGCTTGGTTTGGATTGCAAAATATGGAGCGCATTGCCGGTCAGTATGGCCTGCTTGTTCATGAACTATCTCATACAATACAACAGCGTATTGTCGGCATGATTTCTTTTCTCAATAGATACTGCGGCCTTCATGGTGAGCTGAGAATGACTAATAACTACGATGTTCCAGATTCATTGGAAAATGAATCAATCATGAATATTGACCTCGTGTCGAATGAACATCATTACACATTCGACCAATATGCTGAAAGACTCCGTCACGAATTTCTAAAATACTGGAGTGATTGATTATGTCTAGTAAAACATTAATCGCCATTCCTGATTTTCAATCATCCAACTGCAACACCGCCAAAAACGCTTCCTGGGGAATTTCCACGCTCCCCACCTGCTTCATCCGCTTCTTCCCTTCTTTCTGTTTCTCAAGTAGTTTCCGTTTGCGGCTGATGTCGCCGCCGTAGCATTTCGCGAGCACATCTTTGCGCAGGGCTTTCACATCCTCGCGGGCGATCACTTTCGCGCCGATGGCGGCCTGCAGGACGACCTCGAATTGCTGGCGCGGGATGAGCTCGCGCATTTTGCTAACCAGCGCGCGGCCGCGGGGATAGGCCTTGCTTTCGTGCACGATGAGGGCCAGCGCGTCCACGGGCTTGTTGTTGATGAGGATGTCGAGCTTCTTGAGGTCGGCGGCGCGCCATTCCTTGAAGGCGTAATCGAGCGAGGCGTAGCCTTTCGACAGGGTCTTGAGTTTGTCATAAAAGTCCATGACGATTTCGCCCAGCGGCAGATCGTAGTGGAGCATCACCGTCGTTGAGGAAATATATTCAAACTTGGTTTGCACCCCGCGCCGCTCGTCGAGGAGTTTCAGAATCGGGCCGAGGAATTCCGACTGGGTGATGATGGTGCAGTCGAGGATCGGTTCTTCGATAAGATCCTGTGTGGTGAGCAGCGGCATCTGCGAGGGATTGGAAATTTCCTGTGCCGGTTTATTGAACAGTGTGATGCGGTAGGTGACCGAGGGCGCGGTGGTGATGAGTTCGAGATTGAATTCCCGCTCCAGCCGCTCCTGGATGATGTCCATGTGCAAAAGGCCGAGAAAGCCGCAGCGGTAGCCGAAGCCGAGGGCGTCGGAGGTTTCCGGCTGGAAGGTGATGCTGGCGTCGTTGAGCGAGAGCTTGCCCAGCGCGTCCTTGAGCTTGGGATATTCTTCGGCCTGGGTGGGATAGATGCCGGCGAAGACCATCGGCTTGGATTCCTTGAAGCCGGGATAGGCCTTGTCGCAGGGACGGGCGTCGTCGGTGACGGTGTCGCCCACTCGTGAGTCGGAGACATTGCGGATGTTGGAGGTGAACCAGCCGACCTCGCCCGCGGAAAGCTGGTGCATCGG
>JAYVQF010000150.1:0-1994 GCA_043777195.1 Thermoanaerobaculia bacterium | reverse complement strand
CAGGATGTCGGCATCGGACTGGCGCCAGGCCTCTTTGATCGCGGCGCCATAGCCGCGATTTTTAGGAAATACGATGAGTTTGATCCGGTCGCTGTATTGACTCGCGCGCGCCACGGTGAGATCGGACGAGCCGTCGCTGACGACGGTGATGTCCACGGCGGTCACCGAAGAGCCCGCGATGATGACCGCCCGCGCGGCCAGCGAGCGCTCGATGATGCTGACGATTGCGTCTTCTTCGTTCAGGGCCGGGATGGCGATCAGCAGTTTCAGGATTTGCTCCGAACATGCCATTTCCAAGCCGAGTCAACGATTGATTCCAAAGACGAAAGGCGGGGCTGCCAGCCCAATACTTCACGCGCACGCGTTGCGTCGGCCACTAGCGCCGGAGGGTCGCCCGGACGGCGGGGACATTCCCTGACCGGAACCCGCTTGCCACTGACTTTTTCGACCATGGTGATGACCTGGCGTACCGAGCTGCCCCGGCCCGTGCCCAGATTGATCGCGGTGCTCTCCCCGCCGCTTTGTAAATATTTCAGCGCAGCGAGATGGGCTTCACCCAGATCAGTCACATGGATATAATCACGGAGGGCGGTGCCGTCCGGGGTTTCGTAATCGGTGCCATACAGTTCCAGCTGCGGGATCAAGCCCCGGGCGGCATCGATCGCCAGCGGGATCAGGTGGGTTTCCGGCGAGTGATCCTCGCCGATCTGTCCGTCCGGATCGGCGCCGGCGGCGTTGAAGTAGCGCAGCGCAGCCCACGAGAATCCGTGGAGCTCACCATACCAGCGCAACGCTTTTTCCACGGCCAACTTGGATTCGCCGTAAGGATTCACCGGCTGCTGGCGGTGATCCTCCGACATGGGCACTCGCTCGGGCATGCCGTAAGTCGCCGCGGTGGAGGAGAACACGATGCGGCGCACCGCCGCGGCCTGCATCACCTCGATCAATAACAGCGTGTTGATCAGATTGTTCCGGTAATACAAGCCGGGATCGCGCATCGACTCGCCGACATAGGTGTAGCCCGCGAAGTGGATGACCGCTTCGATCGGATGCTCGTGAAACGCCCGCTCCAGTGCGGCCCGATCGGCCAGGTCGCCCTCGACGAGCGGGCCCCAGCGCACCGCCTCGCGATGGCCGCGGCTGAAGTTGTCGAAGACGACCGGCGTCAAGCCCGCGCCGGCGAGGACTTTCGCCGCATGGCTGCCGATGTACCCGGCGCCGCCGGTGATCAGGATGTGCATGGGTGGAGAAAAGGTTCTGTCCCCCGGCGGCAGGAGGAAGGCACATATTTTAGCCGCGACTCAGGGGCCGTCCGCAGTTTAGCGTTGCGAAATCACTACGCTTTTGATGCCAATCTGAATGCTGGGGCCCGCCGCCGGGCTGAGGAAATCATGGCGGTGACCATGACTACTGCGTTGCAGATGAAATTCACCCGCTGGAATGCTTTAGGAATCAGCAACGATCCTGGCCCTGAAATCTTCGATGGTTCGATTCAATCCTTCTGAACGGAGAACTTTGGGTTCCCAGCCGAGCAAAGCTTTCGCGCGGGTGATGTCGGGGCAGCGGCGGCTGGGGTCGTCCTGGGGCATGGATTTGTTGATGAGCTTCGATTTGGCGCCGGTGAGGGCGATGATCTCACGCGCCAGGTCGCCGACGGTGATTTCGGCGGGGTTGCCGAGATTGACCGGCCCCTGCGGATCGGGGTGGTTCATCAGGCGGATCAGCCCTTCGACGAGGTCATCTACGAAGCAGAAGGAGCGGGTCTGTTTGCCTTCGCCGTAGATGGTGATGTCTTCACCGCGCAGGGCCTGGAGAATGAAGTTGGAGACGACGCGGCCGTCCGCGAAGGCCATGCGCGGGCCGTAGGTGTTGAAGATGCGCGGGATGCGGATTTCCACGCCATACTGCTGATTGTATTCATAGAGCACGGTTTCGGCCACCCGTTTGCCTTCGTCATAACAAGCACGAGGCCCCAAGGTGTTGACATTGCCCCA
>JAYVQF010000149.1:0-7683 GCA_043777195.1 Thermoanaerobaculia bacterium | reverse complement strand
TGGGGTGACTGCACACTCCCGTGTGCAGCCTCGCGCCTCGCCATTCGGGCGACTCGGCAGTCATCTTTGTTCATTTAATTTCTTTACGACCCCTTAGCGGGAAACCAACCCGTCCAGCAACTTGCGCGCCTCGGCGAGATCAATGCGGTTTTCGTAGATGGACTTGCCCAGCACCGCGCCGCCGACGCAGGGGATCGCAGCCAGCGTCTTCAAGTCGTCAAGACCGCTGATGCCGCCCGAGGCGATGATGCTCATTTTCGAACCGCCACCCCACAGCTTGTAGCTCTCGGGGTTGACGCCCGCCATCATGCCGTCGCGTTCAACATCGGTCATTAGCACCTGGTTCAGACCGGCTTGCAGCAGAGAGCCCATGAAGACTTTGACCGGCATGCCGGTCTGCACCCAGCCGTGGGTGGCAATGCGGCCGTTTTTCACATCCGCCGCCACGAGCAGTTTGTCCGCCCCCAGCCCGAGCCACTCACGCAGCGCGCCGGGCGCTGTCGCCGCCGTGCCAACAACCACCCGGGAAGCGCCCGCATCGAGCGCCGCGCGTGCCTGATCAATTTGCCGCAGGCCACCGCCGAACTGAACCGGGATTTTCACAGCGGCGGCGATCGCGGCGAGGGTTTCCAGGGCGGAAGATTCCCCCTTCACGGCGCCGGCGAGATCAATGAGATGGATGCCGTCAGCCCCGGCCGATTCCCAGCGCCGGGCGGTGGCGACGGGGTCGTCACTGTAAACCGTGGTGTCGTTGAGATCGCCGCGCGTTGCGCGGACGACCTGTCCATTCAGAAGGTCAATTGCAGCCAGAAGTTTGAAAGATTTCACAAGGGCACCCGGCGGAAATCATAGCAGACGGGCATTTGTGCAAATAATAATCGTGAGGCTGTTCGTTTGGACTACCGCTTCGGCCGTTTGAAGATGTAGGACTCGGGATCCATGCCGATCAATTCCCAGCCCTGATCGCCCATGCGGACAAAAAGCGCGGACAGCGAAAACGCCTTGGCGGGCATGCGCTCGACCGGGCCGCCGTCTTCACTGTAATCAATCACGCCAGCGCCGCCTTCGCGCACATTAACAAGTTTGTATTCCCACGCCATGGGGCCGTTGGGACCGATTGCCTGCAGCAGCGTGGCGAGCAGTTTGCGGAATTCCGCCTGTTCGCGCAGCAAGCGCTCGATGGCATCGCCGCCGCCAGTCGGCGCATCCGCAGGAAGCGTCACGGGGGGCTGGAAACCGGAGACGGGGGAGGGGGCGGGAATGATCAGCGGGGCGCCGGTTTCCGGCGATCCATCCGGGCCCAGAGGCACCAGATATTTTTTGCGGCCATTGCCCTCCAGCCGGAAACTGCCCGACTCGACCGCAAATTCGGTGAGACGCCGCAGGCGGTTGGTCAGATTAGGCCCGCCGTCATCCTTGACGCCGTAATGTTCGCAAATCCATTTGCGCATTTCGTTTTGCAGCAGCTTGCCGCCCCGCTCCTGCGCGGCGCGGCGCAGATGGGGCAATGCGGAGTCGTAATCCATGCGGATGCGGGAGCCGGCTTTTCCTTCACTCATGGCAGTTCCTTTCGGGTCGGGATTGAATTCAGTTGATTATGAAGATTCATGGGTATGGCCGCGATAATGTGTCGCGATATTGTGTCGTGAAAGAGCGCCGCAAAGGCTTGCGCCAGCTCATTCCCACGGCTGATCTTTCGCGATCAGTCGTTCCACCGGCTTCCCCTCGCGGGCGCATTGCGAGACAATTTCCGGAATATCATCGGTTGTTACTCCGGCCAGCAGAATTTTTTCCGGCCAGGTCATCACGATGGTGCCTTGCGAACAATGTTTGAGACACCCCGACTTGGTGACCCACACGCTATCGCCCAGACCCGCCGCCTTTACTGCTTGTTTCAGGCCGGTGAGCAGAGTTTCCGAGTCGCGCAGCGCACACGAGGCTTTGCCCGATTCGGCGCCCCGATGGTTGGTGCAGACTAATAGCTGGCGTTGGGGAAGGGTCATGTCGGAATAAATAAAAAAATGGGAGCGCAGTGATAAATGCTTGCTGTCTTGCGGTATTTCAGGGGCGGTTCATGGCGTGAAGAACAGGCATGAACGGAAAAAATCGCTGCGCCAGGAATTGAATGACATTCAGTGAATCTCGCCGGTTCCGCAGCGCCACGCGAGTCAGGCAGGCATCATAACACTTGCCGCAGCGCGCACTGAAATATTTTGTCCGCAGCCTTTTTCGCGGCGGAAGAAATTACCCGGGCTTTTGCAGCAAAAGCCGGGCGCGCGGATCGCGCAGCAATTTTTCCGCAAGATGCGCACCGGCAGCGCCCGCCGGCAGTGACAATTCGTCGGGAGATAGTTCAACGCGTAGCAGCGCGGTGCCGTCGGGAGAAACCAGCAGACCGGTGAAAGATCGCCATCGGTCGCCCCCTGGTTCTGCCCCAATTTCTACTCCTGCCGCGTTCGCGATGATCGCGCGCGCGCCCAGCGGGGTGGCGCAGTCCCCTTTCAGCGCCGCGACAAAGGCGCGTTCTGCGGAAACTTCCAATCGCGCGCCGTCATCAGACAAGGGTTTCACCCGCGCGAGGGTTTGCGCATCCGCGACCCGGCATTCGATGACCAAGGCGCCCTGCCCGGCCGAAGGGACAATCGGCAGCACGGCGCCGCGCGCCAGCCAGTCCGCCAGCCCCAATCGCCGCAAACCCGCCGCCGCCAGGACGATGGCGTCACACTCGCCCGCCTGCAATTTCGCCAACCGGCTGCCGATATTGCCGCGAATATTGATGATCTGCAGGTCGCCGCGAAGCGCGCGCAATTGCCCGGCGCGGCGCAGCGAAGAACTGCCGACCGTCGCGCCCGCAGGCAATTCCGCCAGCGGACGCCCGTCGCGGGTGAGCAGCAAGTCGGCGTCGCTCTCACGGCGGGGCACTGCGGCGATGCAGAGTTCCGGCGGGTTTTCCTGCGGGTAATCCTTGGCGCTGTGCACCGCGAGTTCGGCGCGGCCGTCGAGCAGCGCGGCCTGAATCTCCTTGACGAAAAGCCCCTTGCCGCCCGCCGCGAATAGCGGCCCCGACAATTGCACATCGCCCTCAGTCTCCAGCCGCACCAGTTCATACGACAAGCCGGCATGCGCCGCCGCCAGTGCAGCGCCGACAGTCTCCGCCTGCGCAACTGCAAGCGGCGAACGGCGCGTGGCGATGCGAATGACGGAATTTAACAAATTAAACCGCCAAGACCGCCAAGGTCGCCAAGAAATACAAGACTTGAAATTATTTTCATGCAGTCAACCTTGATTTAGAGCAAGAGCAATCCATGAAGTTCTTGGCGTTCTTGGCGGCCTTGGCGGTTAATCTGCATCTTCAAGGCTTTCTTCCGCCGAAGAAGCGGTAGAGGATGCCGAGGCCTTCTTCGCGGGCGTCCGTCGTGTCGCCGGTCGCGGCGCGCTTGGCTTCGGTGATGGGGGTGTGCAGGAGTTTGTTGATGAGGCGGCGGGAAAAATCGGCGATCTCCGGCTGCAAATGGGGGGGAACCTTGCCGCCCGCGAAAAGGCGGGCGAGTTCATCTTGCGTGAGGGCTTCCGCCCAGGCGCGCACCTCCCCGATTGCGCCGCCCAGCGCCTGGCCCGCAAACCAGGCGGCGATTTCCCGGGCATGCAGCGCCGCCATTTCGCCCGCGCGCACGGCGCGGCGGCGCCTTTCCTCGCGCCCGGAATCGGCCATTTCACTCAGGTCGTCAATGTCATAAAGATAAGCGCCGTCGAGCTCGCGCACGCGCGGATCCACATCGCGGGGAACCGCGATGTCAATGAAAAAAATCGGCCGAGGCCGCCGCCGTTTGAGCGCGGTTTTCGCCATCGCCGCGCTCACCAGCGTCTGCGGCGCGCCGGTCGACGCGACCACCACATCCGCCCGCTCCAGCGCGTAGGGCAGATCTTCCAGCAGAAACACCCGGCCGCCAAAACGCGCCTGCAGCGCTTCCGCGCGGTCCAGGGTGCGGTTGACGAAGAGGAATTCCTGCGCGCCCGCGCCGTGAAGATGAACGGCGACCAGTTCGGCCATCTCGCCCGCACCCAGCACCAGCACGGTCTTGCCCTGCAATGATTCAAAAACCCGGCTGGTCAGCGCAGCCGCCGCGGAGGCGACTGAGACCGGGTTTTCACCGATGCCAGACTGAGTGCGCACGGCTTTGGCGGCGGCGATGGCGCGCTGGCACAGCGGTTCGAGCAAGGGGCCGGCGCTACCCGCCGCCCGCGCGCTCTCGCAGGCGTCCTTGACTTGGCCCAGAATTTGCGGTTCACCGGTGATCAGGGACTCCAGGCCGCAGGCGACCCGGACGAGATGTTCAAGCGCCGCCTCGCCGCGCAATTCGTAAAGCGGCGCGGACTGCTCATTCAGGCCGAGCCGGGCCGCCAGTAGCGCGCGAGCGGCGGCGGGATCGCCGGCGCCGTAAATCTCCACCCGGTTGCAGGTGGCCAGCAGCAGGGCTTCGGGGTAGCCCGCTTCTTGCAGTTGCGCCAGGCGCAAAGCGGTTTCTCCGGCCAAAGGCGCCAGTTTTTCGCGCAACTCCACCGGGGCGGTGCGATGGGACAGCCCGATGGCAAATAGCGAAGGGATTCCGGAGTTCGGCATGTGAAATTTTCAGTGCAGGCTTAAAAATCCGACGGCCAGCGCAGCGAGCAACGCGGCGGCCAGTTGCAGCCATGCGCTGCGGCGTCCGCTCAAACCCCCGAGCGCGCGCGCGAGGATGATCACCAGCACCAGGGCCCACAGGATCAGGGTGACGCTGCTGACGAGGTCAAAGGGCGGCCGCTTTTCATCGCTGAATCTCAGCAGGGTCAGCCCGGCGAAGATGCCGAAGCTGAGCGCCGCAAAACCGCTTCCCAGGCAGCGAATGGCCAGGCGGTCGGAAGTTTCCAGCGACGGCAGGCTGCCGCCCGCCACTCCGCGGACTGCTCCGGCGGAACCGTGCGCGCGCAGCCGCCGGTCTTCCAGGAGATACAAAATGCTGTAGAGCGCCGCGGCGGCGCACAGAATCACGCCCAGCAGCAAGGCCAGAAGGTGCGCGAAAAACCACCCCTGCTCCAATCCCTTCGTCGCGGCCGCCTTGAAAATCTCCCCTTCCGGTTGCATCACCGCCACCAAAAAAATCAGGGCGCAGATGGGATAGGCGGCCGCCTGCAGGGCGCCCAGCCGGTTGCGGCGAAGACCGCCCAGCACCGCAGTGAGCGCAAAAAGACCCCAGCTGATGAGCAAAAAAATCAGGCGCAAATCAAAGCGCAACTCGCCCACGCACAGCATCATCAGCACCATCGAGTGCAGCACGAACGCGGTCAGCGCCAAGGCCAGGGCGGGACGACGGCGCGCAGGGCCGGGCCCCAACTGCGCCGCAACGGCGAGCAGGCTGGCGGCAAAATAGCCGGCCAGCGCCAGCATAGAGAAAATGCGAAGCGGGGTTTCCATTGCGCAGCCGGGAGTTTACCGGGCGTGCTTTTTCAGGGGGCGGATCTCTCGACCCGATATTCGAATTCGCAATCCCCGACCTGCAGCTTGTCGCCGGAATGCAGCTTTCCCTCGCTCATCAATTTTCCGTTCAGGCGCGTGCCGTTGGTCGAGGCGAGATCTTTGAGGAGCGCGAACTGCGCGTCAAAAACCTCGATGATGGCATGGCGCCTGGAAACGGAAGGGTCATCCAAATTGATGTCGGTATCCGCACGCCCAATCACCATGCTGGCGCGGGTCAGCGCGAATTCCCGGCCGGCGAACGGGCCGCCACAGCCGAGCAGCCGAAAGGTATGTCCAGCCGGCGGTAGGCGTTCGCGAAATTCACCCGGCTCCACCGGCCCGGTGATGGCGGTGGCGAGTTCAGGTTTGGGGATTTGGTCGGGGGGCATTGGTGAAACTATAGCATTGGCCGTGTCGATATTTCCGAGCCGGAGCAAGGGCCTAAGAGAAATGTTTCATACGCTGGGCATTTCTGCAAATCACACTTTCAAGGAGGTTCAATAAGACTGTTCAACAGGAGGGGGAGCGAGTCCACTGAGTCGTCCGATAATTGCGACTGCGGCAATAATCACGATTAGGATTGCCGGCAGCATAGTTAAGATCACGGAGAAGATCACCCCCAGAGCGAAGGCGAGGGGCATGATCCATGATGCAAGTTTCACGCCCCAATTCCTCAACAGTAATTCACATATCCACCCCAGCGTGAAACAGACATTGGCCATAATTCCGTAAGCGAGCACCCCAAACATCGCAAACAAAATTCCGAATCCTTCCGGCAGGCCGATGGGTTCATTAATCAGCCAGTCGCTAATTAATGCCGTTACAAAGAAGATGACGATCGTACAAAAACCGGTTACGCCTACGATCGCGTTGTAGGGGATTCTCCGGGCTTCCCACCACTTGATGACGGCTAACGGCGACGCTGGCGGCTGTGCACGGAAAAACCGCGATATCGGTGTCAACTTCTCCTGAACTCTAGTATAGATGCCGGCGACGGATGGGTAAATGGACTCGCGCTGCTCAGAGGCACCCGTTTGCGTTGCATCAAGCTGCAAGACAGCTTGTCGTACTTCATCGGCAGATGCTGTAGCCGGCAACGATTCGATGATGTTGATGGCACGTAAGCGGGCCGAATTCTCAGGTATCATCGGCTGAAATTATAGCGGAACTTTCACCGGAACACTTTACACTTCATCCCCCCTCACTTGCACCTTCCCCCGATTTCATGCATACTTAAAGTGGTGCTTTAAAGATTAGCCCTCCCTTTTCAGGAGTTTCGCCATGTCACGCCTGCTTCCCATTGATATCGAACGGCAACAATTCAAGACCCGTTTTCGCGGCGTGGATGCCGATGAAGTTCGCCAATTTCTCAAGCTCGTCGCCGAGGAGCAGGAGGCGCTGGTGCTCAAGGTCAACAGCCTCGACGGGGAACTGCGCTATTCCAGCAAGCGCGTCGCTGACTTCGAAGAGCGCGAAAAGATCATGCGCGAGGCGCTGTACATGGCGCAGGCGGCCGCCGAGGAAACCCGGGCAAACGCGATCAAAGAGCGCGACCTGATCGTGCGCGAAGCGGAGCACAAGGCCGATCGCCTGATTGACGAAAGCCGCATGGCCGCCTTCAAAATCGAACGCGAAGGGATGGATCTGAAAATCATCCGCGACGATTTCCTGCGCGATCTGGAAACCCTCATCGCCCGTTTTCAGAATCTCGCCGAACTGTACCGCGCCAGCAAAAACGACGATGGCAATGTGCGCATCATGGGCGTGTCCGGTGAAGAGCGTTGAAAACCCTCGCCCTGTATCCCGGCAGTTTCGACCCCGTCACGCTCGGCCATCTTGATCTGATCGAGCGGGCGACCACGCTGTTTGACTCCGTGGTGGTGGCGGTGCTGGCCAACCGGGAAAAATCGCCGCTGTTCTCGCCGGCCCAGCGGATCCGCATGTTGCGCGCCGCCATCGGCAAACGGCCGGGCGTCACCGTGGAATCCTTCGACGGGCTGCTGGTGGATTACGCGCGCGCCAAGGGTGCGACCGCAATTCTGCGCGGGCTGCGGGTCATCAGCGATTTCGAGTATGAATTCCAGATGGCATTGATGAACCGTCATCTCGCCCCCGGCGTCGAGACGGTCTTTCTAATGCCCAAGCAGGATTACACCTATATTTCATCGCGGCTCACCCGCCAGGTGGCG
>JAYVQF010000148.1:0-2012 GCA_043777195.1 Thermoanaerobaculia bacterium | reverse complement strand
GCGTGCGCTGCTTTGCTTCTTTGGAAGAACTCAGTCAGGCGGCGGCCGCCGAGGTGCGCGCCGTCAGCCAAGCCGCAATCCGGGAACGGGGCAAGTTTATTTGGGCCGTTGCGGGAGGATCGACCCCCCGCCGCCTCTATGAAATTCTTGCAGAGTCGACTGATCGCGACCTGATTGACTGGTCTCGGGTCGAACTGTTTTTTGGCGACGAGCGCAGCGTCCCGCCGGAACATCCCGAATCAAATTTCAGACTCGTCAAGGAAAGCCTGTTGGATTGGGTCGGACTGCCCAACTCCCGCATACACCGCATTCGCGGGGAAGCGCAGGACAGAAAAGCCGAAGCGCGCCGCTATCAGGAGGAAATGGCCACGGTCTTCGGTATTTCCGCCAACCACTCCTCGCACCCGCCCCCGCCCCCGCCCCCGCTGGATTTGATCATCCTGGGCCTGGGCATTGATGGCCATACCGCTTCGCTGTTTCCGGCTCAGCCCGCACTGGATGAGACGCAGCGCTGGTTTGTTGAGGCGGAATCACCCGCCAAGCCGCACCCCAGAATCACGGCGACCCCGCCGCTCATCAATGCGGCGCGCCATGTGTTTTTCCTGGTATCAGGCGTCGAAAAGGCAAGCGCGCTGGGTCACATCCTGACCGGGGTTCGCGATCCGCAGCACTTTCCCGCACAGCTAGTCACTCCCGCCGGTCGCCTGGTTTGGTTCGTTGACCAGGCCGCCGCTGCGAAGCTGAACCTCCCGCGCTCCGCAGAATAGCTCATGTGAATCCGAGCGGCTTTATTTATCGATAATTGTCCGCAGCGCAGTGTCGAGCTGTTCGGGTTCGAGACGGAGAACGGCGCCGGGAAGATCGCCGCCGATGGCGATGAGGCGCAGGTCGGCGGCGCTGCCGAAATGGGTGACGGCGGTGGCGTCATCCACGCTGTCGCCGAAATACAGCGCGCGCTTGAACCCGAGTTCTCGTTGCAAACGGGCGAGGCCGGCGGGATCGGGCTTCTTGCAGACTCCGTCGTCGGCTACAACGGCGGCGGGGTAGAAGCCCAGGCGGGTGAATGCCAGCTCCGCCTCCTCGCGGTTGCGGCCGGTGTATACGCCCAACTTGTATGCCGTGGCCAGGGATTCGAAGGTGGCCGTTTTCACCCAAGGATTCTCGGTCAGATAGAGCGGATCAGCCTCGAAATCACTTTCTCCGCCATACAATTCTTTAAGCTTCTCTTTGCCGAGGTAATAGCCCTGGAAATCACGCCAGATCAACGCCCGGTCATATTCCTCCGGCTTTTCCAGCAATGGACAGAGCGTGGCTTCGATCGCCGGTAATGATTGCTGTGCGCTTTCCAGCGCCGTAAATATTCCAGCATATTCTTCAGGACCGCCCGCCGCCAGCCCGATCAGCACTAGCGCATAGGAACAATCCCAGTCATTGTTGTATCCCTTCACCCGCTTTAATCGCTCCACCAGCACCGACAACGCCGGCGGCGCTGGACGCCCACAACGCTTGAGCACCCGTGCGACCGTCAGTTCAATGGCCTTGATATAGGAGGATTTCACCTCCAGCAACACCCCGTCAATGTCAAAGATCAACGCATCGGGGTGCAGTTGTTCAACGAGGGATTTGAGATCGGCGTAGGGGAGCATGGGATAAATCGGGGCTCAGGTCTGGCCTAAAAACAGGTATACAAATATCTTGGGAAATACATGACAAATAACAGCAATATCAATCCAGCTATCAGTCCGGCTGCCAAGTCATCCAGCATGATTCCCCACCCGCCCGGCAGATGTTCCAGTTGTCGAATCGGCCAGGGTTTCCAAATGTCGAAGCTTCTGAATAATGCAAACGCTAGTAGCCACCCTATAGGTGACAGGCAAAGAAAGCTCGAATATCCGAAATCGGTAGTAAAGTAATACGAATCAAATAATACTAAGGGCATGAATGCCAGGGTCTGCCCGGCAAATTCATCAATGACCACCTGCTTCGGATCGTGAAGTCCGGCTGTTCGCGCG
>JAYVQF010000147.1:0-2026 GCA_043777195.1 Thermoanaerobaculia bacterium | reverse complement strand
GCAACCGGGTGATGCGGCCGTCCCGTCCGGTCACCGCGTGGCGGGTGAGGGCGGTGGTTGCGGGCAGGCCATCGGCTCCGAATAGTTCGTAGCTGAATTCGGCGCGCACCGGGCTCAGCGCGCGCAAACGGGTGACCAGCCGGAGGCGGTCATCATAGCGGACAGGGCGGCGGTATGCCACTTCCAGCCCGGCCACCGGCAGGAAAAATCCCGCCGCTTCCAGGTCGCGATAACGATAGCAACAGGCCGCGAGAAGTTCCGTCCGCCCGATCTCAAACCAAGGCAGATAACTGGCATGATGCGCAATGGCCATCGCGTCGCATTCGGCGTAACGGACGGTGATCGAACATTCAAAGGGCCGGGATGAACCCATCTTCATCCTGCGAGCTTGCGCAGGTTGGCGATGGCGGCGCCGGGATCGGGCTGGCCGAAAACTGCGGTGCCGGCGACGAACCAATCGCAGCCGGCCTCGCGCGCCTGGCGAATGGTGGCGGGGGCGATGCCGCCGTCAATTTCAATGGCGAAGGACAGCCCGCGCGCGGCCCGGCGCTGCGCCAGCCATTCACACTTGCGCAGAACGGCGGGAATGAAAGACTGACCGCCAAAGCCGGGGTTGACCGACATGATCAGGATGTAATCCACGAAGTCGAGCGCGTCTTCAAGCGCGCTGGCCGCCGTCGCGGGATTGAGCACCAGCCCCGCCCCGACTTTCTTGTCCCGCAATAATTGCAGTGCGCGATGGGCGTGCGGCTCGGCTTCCAGGTGAAACGAAATATGATTCGCCCCCGCCGCAATGAAGGCTTCCAGATGGCGCGATGGCTCAACGATCATGAGATGGCAATCGAGCGGTAGCTGCGTCACCTTGCGCACGGCCGCCACCACCGGCGGCCCCATTGTGATGTTGGGGACAAAACGGCCGTCCATCACATCCACATGCAGCAGGTCGGCCCGTTGCAAGGGATCTGCGGAGCTTTCCACCGCCCGGATCGCCGCCGTCAGATTGGCGAAATCGGCGGACAGCAGCGAGGGGAGTATGTTTACGGGGGACATGGGGCGTTAATTTTACCGGCCGTCGTGCGCCAACTCAGTTGGTTCCCACATCGGACAGATCCGTGATCCCGCTTTCGAGGCGCACCTGGCTGCCGGCGACAAGCGGTGCACCTGCGAGCGGAAATTGCCGCCGCACCTTGCCGCCGCCGGGGCCATCCAGGCTGACCCGGAATTTGTTTGCGATTAAAAAGGCGCCCGATTCATCCGCAGTGCGCCCGCGCAGATCGGGCATGATGAAGCGTTCCGGAGGCGGGGTGCGGCCGATCAGCAGGGCCACGCTCTCCCCCTCAATCAGGGGCGCCCCGGCTTCCGGCGATTGCGCCAGGATTTTCCCCGCCTGGCTGCTCGATTGCAGGAATGAATATTGTCCGGGCTTCAACTTGAGCGCCACCAGCTTGGATTCCGCGTCGCGCTGCGGCAGCCCGGCGAGGGCCGGCGCCGGCACCGTTTCCTTGCCGGCAGACACCACGACGAAGACCGATTGCGCCTTGCGCATGGGCGTTCCGGGCGGCGGATCCTGATCCAGAATCACCCCGGCCGCAGCCTCCGCGCTCGCCCTGCGTTCGCGTACCGCCAGCGTCAGTCCCTGCGCCTTGGCAAAGGCCTGCGCCGAATCCAGCGGCTTTCCCTTCAGCATCGGCGACTGCAAGGCATCCGCCTTGAACTCCTTGCCCAGCCCGTAAAAAAAGGCCCACAGAAAGCAGCCGCCAAAGACCGCGGCGAGCAGCGTCACGAAGGCCAGCCATTTCAACGCGGTGCGCACCCGGATAGTTTACCGGGTGGAATCCCCGGTTAGGGGCCGCAACGAAATAACAGTAGCAAAGATGACTGCCGAGTCGCCCGAATGGCGAGGCGCGAGAAGCGCGCATACCCGAAGGTATGTAAGCGACGGGGGCCCCATTCTCCAAGAGCTGCGCAGCAGCGATTGGGAGCGCGCTCCAGTGGAGCGCGCGATAGATGGGGAACGAAGCCAGTC
>JAYVQF010000146.1:0-7781 GCA_043777195.1 Thermoanaerobaculia bacterium | reverse complement strand
AGAAGCGCGCATACCCGAAGGTATGTAAGCGACGAGCAACGAAGCCAGTCGGGATGAATCGGCGGGCAGACTGCTACTGTTATTTCGTTGCGGCCCCTTAGGGTGACACGGGCTGAGTGCTGGTATAATTCGCGCCCGCCGCAAGGTTATGAACGCCTCAGGCTCCGCCTGCGCATTCGTGACAAATATCCGGCGAAAGTAGGTGAATCCGTTTGCCGCTGATCATCCTCAACGATGGCGAATCTATTGAATCCGCCCTCAAGCGTTTCAAGAAAAAATGCGAACGCGCGGGCGTCATGACCGAACTGAAAAAGCGCCAGCACTACGAGAAGCCCTCGGTCAAGAAAAAGAAAAAGCAGATCGCCTCGCGTAAAAAGCTGATGAAAAAGCTCTATCAGGAGCGTCGTCTTTATGGTGAATAAGATGGTGAATCAGATCACCAAAATCTTCGCGAATGACAAGGCGATTGAAAGAACAGGACGCCCCCGATAGAACGGCTGAACGATTCCCGAAACCCCGCCCCACCGGCGGGGTTTTTTTTGCGTTCAGAGCGGAGATTTCACACCGGGAGGGTCGTTATTTGACATGCCACACCGCCGACGCCCGCCGCTTCGCGGGGGTTACCATTTTTTTCCGAGCACCGCCTTGATCGCGCCGATCTCCAGTGCCTGATCGGCGACCATCGTCTTGAGCCGGCGATTCTTGTCCTCCAGCGACTTAAGCCGCTTGGGGTCGCTGATGTCCATGCCGCCGAACTTCGCCTTCCAGCGGTACAGCGTCTGCTCCACGATCCCGTGCCTGCGGCACAGCTCGGCCGCCTTCGCGCCCTCCTCATGTTCCTTGATAATCGCGATCGTCGCCTCGGTGGTGAATCGACTTTTTTTCATGACGGTCTCCTTGAAATGGATATTTTCCCCGGAGACTCACATTTACGCTGGCCCGTTATTTGGGGGGCAGGTCAAGTTGAATATTGGTTCGCTCCACACACTTTTGTCGGGGTAATTGTGTGATCGGGATTACCTTGACGCAATCTGGGTAATCGCATACCATTCTCTTCATGCTTGACTCTCATTTGCCCTCCTCCATGTCCCGGTTGAATTGTCGGCTGTTTTTCGCCCTGCTGGGTGCGGCCGTGCTGCTGCCATCACCCGCGCAGGCCCAAGTTGCAGGCGGCAACAATGTTGTTATCAACGAGATGGCTCCCACGGCGAGCGGCGACCATGAGATCGAACTTTACAATTACGGCCCCTCAAATCAGGTGATGACCGGCTGGACGCTGACCTATGACAGCGACACCGGCGTGAGCGCACCGCACACTGTCACCACATACACCTTTCCGACTTTCACACTCAGTCGCCACGCGCACGTCGAGGTGCATTGGTCTTTTGGCACTGACAGCGCCACGGATCTCTACCGTAATTCCGCTACCACGATCTACACCGAGGGGCAGATCATTCTCAAGAACAATCTCGGCAACGGCATTGATTACGTCAAGTTCGGCTCGCCCTTTTACAATGCCCAGCCTGCGGATCTTTCCTGGTGGAGCAATGCCGGTTACGCCACCTCCGCCTGCCAGCTTTATCGCAACAAGGATCTTAACACCCGCGTCGGCACCGACTGGAGCAATCCCGCCACCTGCGTCGCCGGCAGCGCCACCGCGCCTACTTATGGCACGCTAAACCCCAATCAGACGGGCAGTCGGCGCCACGGAAAAGTGATGATCAATGAGTTCTATACCGGCTCCACCGTCACCACGCCCTGGATCGAGATATACAATCCGAACCCCTTCACGGTGTATATGACGGGCGGCAAGCTGGAGGCATTCGACACCGCCAACGGCGCCACCCCCTGCTTCACCTACACCCTGACCAGCCCCAACACCTATTTTCTCGCCCCCGGCGCGGCGGTGGCGATAGATATTCCCGCGGCAACTTGCAACTGGTGGACCGGCGGCGTTGGCGCCTCGGCCGGCCAGTTGCGGCTGATCGACGCCGTGGGGGACGGCTGGGATTACATGGCCTTCAATGCGCCCGTCAGTCATTACATCCCGCCCGGAGTGGCCTGGACCGGCGGCGATCTTCCGCTCAAAGGCGGCATTTCCGTCATGACCGCCGTGCGCAAAGGTGACCTCGACACCGATAATTTTCAGGAATGGAAGATCGTGACGGGAAATACCCCCGACAGCAAGGGGACGCGCAACACCACGCAGGCGGGCGCCTTCGCCTATGACGAATTGGGGAGCGAAGCCTCTTTCTTCAATAATATCGACGCCCTCGGCGCGGGCTGGGGCACGCAGGTGGATGTGGACGCCTCCTTCCTGCTGCGTGAATACAAGGTTCGACTGAACACTTCCGCCACCCAGGATGTCCATCTCGTGGTGCGCAAACTGGTGGGCGCGACCTGGACGCGGCTCTATGACCTGCCGCTCACCGCTCAGACCGCGGCAAACGGCGTTTACTCCACCGGCCCGCTCGCAACGCCCCTCCAGATTGACTCCCCCGCGAGTTATCTGTTCATGGTCTATTCCAGCGGCCCGTTCACATTCTACCGCTCGACCACGGGAACCGGACGATTCAATTACGGGACCGTGGCGGGCTACCGCAAGGACAGCAGCTATCCGCCCGGAGCCAGTCCATCCATCGGGGGACTGGGATTGGGGATCGAAGTCTCGCAGTATTTCCTCACCTCCGCTGGCCCGGACATCACCACGCTCAGCCTCCCCAACGGCGAAGTCGCGGTTCCCTATTCCCAGACCCTCGCGCGCAGCGGAGGAACCGCCCCCTTCGTCTGGTCGCTGGCGTCCGGCGCACTGCCGCCCGGTCTGACGCTGAGCGCCGGGGGGCTGCTTTCCGGCACACCCACCATGTCAGGCGCCTACACCTTCTCCGTCACCGTGACCGACGCGAACGGCGCCGGCGTGAGCGACACGCAGAGCTACACTGTGACCATCTACAACGCGCTGACCATCACTGCGCTGACCCTGCCGGATGCCGAGGTGAACTTTGCCTACAACCGGTTCCTCAGTGCAACCGGTGGCTCGGGCGGCAATGTGTGGAGCAAGGTTTCAGGTCCTACATGGCTGACCGTCGGCGCCTCCGGGCTGACCAATGGCACCCCCACGGTGACCGGCACCGCCACCCTGACCGCTGGCGTCACAGACAGCCTCGGCGGCAGCGACAGCCACACCTACAACACCTTCACCATCCAGCCGGGGGTGCTGATCACCACCACCAGCCTGCCGACAGGGGTGGTCGGGACCGCTTACACCCAGACGCTGGCCCGCACCGGAGGCGTCCCTTCTTTCACCTGGACGATCATCGCCGGCCAGCAGCCCAACGGCTTGGCGCTCTCCACGCTGGGTGTGCTCAGCGGCACGCCGCTGGCCGCGGGGAGTTTCAGCTTCACCGTGCGCATCTCTGACTATTACGGCGCGACCGACACCAGCGTGATCACGATGTCGGTGACCCAGCCGCTGCTGCTGCTCAACAACAGCCTGCCGCAGGGCGTGCCCGGCGTCACCTATCCCGCGACCCCGATGCTCGCCGCGGGCGGCGTCGCCCCATACACCTTCAGCCTCATTGGGGGAATATTACCCGCGGGGATTGCATTTTTCGGCGGCAGCCTGAGTGGCAAACCGTCCGCCATCGGCAGCTCGCCGTTGACATTCCAGGTGACCGACAGCACCACGCCCGTGCCGCTCACCGCGACGCGCCTGCTCACGCTGACCGTGGCCGACGCGCCTGATCAGCCGAAGTGGGAGGGGCGCGGACTGTTCGGCGGCACCGTCTCCAAAATCGAGGTCTCCGCGAATTACCTGGCAGACAACACCCTGTTCATCGTCGGCGACCAGTTCGAGATTTTCCAGAGCAACGACCGCGGGGTCACTTGGGGCCGCACTGTCATTGACACCGCCAACGCCAATAATTCCATCCGCAGCCTGGCGCTCTCGCCGGTTTTCAACAACAACTCCGGCACGACCGACGCCGGTACGGCTTTTGTCTCCAGCTATGAAAGCGGCGCCTGGAAGTCGGTCAATCACGGCAATAGCTTCCTGCCCGTCGGCTCGGGGCTGCCCTGCGACGGCACGGTGCCATGCGGTTCGTTCAACCGGGTCAACGCGACGGCGCTTGCCGTCAGCCCGGGCTATGTGGCCGACAACACTGCTTGGATCGCCGCTTACGGCGCCGGCCCGCTGCGGATTTTCCGCACTGTCAACAACGGCACGACATGGGCCTCAATCGCCGACCTGTCAGCGCTGACCACCAGCCAGTCGGTGACGAAAATCATTCCATCGCCCGCATTTGCCGCCGACCAGACGATGTTCATGATCATCAGCGACAAGTTTTATCGTTCCGTCAACGGCGGAACCAGCTGGATTGAGATGCCGTATGTACTTCCGCCCTTCGGCACGATCATTCTTTCTTACACCAATTTCCGCGTGTCCCCGAATTTCGCGGCGGATCACGCCGTTCTTCTCGAGGACAATGTCGGCCGGCTCTACCGCACCTACGATCTCGGCACGACCATCACGCCCGTCGGCCCCGCAGGCAGCTACAGCCTGGCGGTCGCGTCTCAGCCCGGCCAGCCGCCCGTCTGGGCGATCCGCAACGCGACCGTCAACGGACACTACATCACCAAATTCTCCACCAATTATGGCGACAGTTTCGCCCCGGCCTACTCCGAGGGGCAGCGCAACACCAATGTTCCCTATTTTTACGGCTTCAACATCTCGCCGGTGCTTGCCGGCGGCGGCCACGACCTGTTCAACGGCAGCGACAAAGGGCTCGACATCTCATTCGACAACGGCTTCACCTACGCGCCGCGCGACAAGGGGCTCACGGCGATGGAACTGTTCGGGCTGGCGGGCGCGGGCAACGATGTGATCGCCACCAGCCGGCTGGGCTTTTTCCGGAGCGCGGATGGAGGCCTCACCTGGATCCTGCAGAAATATCCTGCCTCGTTCGGCGGCGGCTACGCCTTCTTCCAGGCGATCTCTCCGGCGTTTGCCAGCGACGACACGATGTTCCTCAGTTATTTCAGCACGCTGGTGCGCAGCACGGACAGCGGCCGCAGTTTCACCACGGTGCACGCCGCCAGCGTCTATGCCGCGGCTTTCGCGCCGGGCTTCGCCAGCGACGGCACTGGCACCAGCATGACCCTGTACATCGGCGCCGATGACGGGCTGTTCAAGAGCACCGACGGCGGCGCTACCTTCACCTTGGTCACGCTGCCCGCGGCCTGCGGGACGCCCGGTTACCGCTGGATCGGAGGCATCGCCATCTCCCCCGACGCGCAGGTGATCTTTGTCGGTTCCAGCACGCTGTGCAAGAGTGTCAACGGCGGCGCCAGCTGGACCGCGATGACCGGAATCGCCAACAGCGCCCAGATCGCCCTATCGCCTACCTATCTGGAATCCGGAGCGAATGGAACCCTGCGCAAACTGCTGTTCGCTTCCAACAGCTATGGCGTGCGTCGCTCGTCCGACGGGGGAACCACTTGGGCGCTGGTGACCGGCGTGCCTGCAACGCAAATCAGCCCCTGGACAGTGATCTCGCCCAACGCGGCACTCGACAACACGGTGCTGGTTGCCGCCGCGGGCGGCAGCGGGGGCATCTACCGCAGCAACAATCTCGGCCTCAATTTCAACCTGCTCACGGCGCCGGATCTGCTCTATACCCGCGATGTCACCGGCATCCATCTATTGAGCGGCTTCAATGGCAACAACACCGTCAACTCATCCGCACTGGCCTCGAGTGACGGCGCTGGCATCTGGCGATCCACCGACGGCGCCCGCGCATTCAATACCGTGGCTGAATACAAGTTCATCAGCAACACCGTCAATGCCGTCGCCCAGGCGCCGGGCGGCTTGAAGTTCAGCGAATTGGGCGAGCGCCTCCGTCCCGCTTCCCCGAACAGCGTCCAGTCCGTGGCGGCGGGGGACATCCTGGCCTCCACCGGTAACGCGGGAATTTTCCAGAGCGACGATGACGGGCTCACCTTCACCACCCTTTCAAGGGGGCTGCCGCGCACCATCGCAACCACTACGCCCACGCAGACGGTGGTCGTCCCCTCCCTGGCGGTGGCCAGCCCGCTCACCGGATTGTCGGGCAACGCCGGACTCTACCGTTACAACGGCGCGAGCTGGGCCAAAGTTTCCGGCGGGCCGGTCTCGGCGACTGGAAACTACACCAGTTTCCTCGAGGACGGCACTTATCTTTACTCGACCAACGCAAACGGGATCTCGATCCGCTCCTCCGACGGCGGCGCCAGCTGGCAGGCGCAGGATGCGGGGCAGACCCAGCTGGTTCATATGGACTACAGCGCCGCAACCGGCCCGACCCTGCCGGGTGGCCCCACCGCCTCGTGGATCGGCCCCCGGATCGAGGACCAATTCAACGCGGTCAGCGCTTCGTTGTGGAGCGTCAACCAGAGTAGCGGTCCGCTTTATTCGCTCAACAGCGGCAGCAACTGGATCGGCGCGCCCGGAACCGGGGACTATTTCCTCCCGGGCGGGCAAACCTGGAAGGTGATCATGGCGCTGGGCATCAATCCGGCGAGCGGCGGGCGCGACTTGGTCGCCGCCAGCACCACCGGCCTGTACAAATCGGCCGATGGCGGCGCCACCTGGCGCAACATGTCCGGCACCGGTTCGGGGCTGGAGGCGAGCAGCAAGAATTTCTCGTCGATCATCAAATCACCCACCGCCTTCAGCACCACCGATGTGCTGGTCGGAGCCACCGGTTCCACCACCGGCGGGGTTTATCTCTCTGGTGACGGCGGTGAGCACTGGACGCAGATCAACCAGGGCTTTGATCCCAACAGCCTGAACATCAACACCCTGGTGCAGACCTCATGCAGCGGCTGCCCGGTGAATTACTACACCGGCACTTACGGCAGCGGGGTTTACACGCGGACGATTGCTGTCACCGCGCCGCCCGCGATCTCCTCCTGGTGCTTCACCGGCACCGGTTGCGCCTGCGGCACGGCGGCCGCGGGCGGCCCGCAATCCGGCGGCCAGTCGTTCCGGTTGTGCGGCGCGAATTTCCTCGCGCAGCCCATCGTGGAATTCGACGGTCTCCCCGCGACCGGTTGCGTCATGGTCAGCAGTTCCGTCATCACCTGCACCGGCGCAGGCACGCCGCTGCACTGGCCCGGCGCGGCCACCGTGCGGGTGCGCAATAACGACACCCGGGCCGGCCTCATGCCAGTCAGTTACACCTACGCCGCCTCCGGTTCGCGGGCGAACACGCTGAGGGTCGCCAAATCGGGCAACGACGCGGCGCTGAGCTATACCTGCAGTGGATGCTCAAGTCCTCTCCCGCAAGTGTATCGCAGCCAGAACAGCGCGTTCAGCCTGAATGTGGAGACATACATCGGCGGCGCCGCCAGCTACACCAACACCGGAGCACTGGCCACGGGCAGCAACAACACCTATTTCTGGAGCGTGGAGTAACCTGTCACGGTGGCCCGTTTCGGGCATGACACAGGATCGGGGGACGAATGTCTCCCCGCTCCCGCCGCACGCGAGAGTACGCGGAATCTTATGGGGTGACTGCACGCTCTCGCGTGCAGCTCGTTGCTTCGCAGCGTACATACGGGTCGCACCCCTGCGTTTTGCTTGAGGCAAAACGCAGGGAGTTGCTGATGCATACAGCGTGCCCAGTACAATACCTGCAACTGTACAATATTGGTCGAGGCGGCGAGATTCGAACTCGCGACCCCGTGGACCCGAACCACGTGCGCTACCAGGCTGCGCTACGCCTCGACAGGGGGAAATCGCA
>JAYVQF010000145.1:0-2030 GCA_043777195.1 Thermoanaerobaculia bacterium | reverse complement strand
GCGCAACCTGGTATCAGAAATATGTGAATGGCGGCGCCAAAGAGGCCGACCTCAAGAAGATCGGCCAGACCGAAAAACACGGCACCCGCGTTACCTTCAAGCCCGACCCGACCATCTTCGAGGTTTTGGAATACAACGCCGAGACGCTGGCCAACCGCTTGCGCGAACTGGCCTTCCTGAACCGCGGCGTCAAGATCACGCTCACCGACGAGCGCACCGACAAGACCCAGGTTTTCCACTATGAGGGCGGCGTCGCGGAATTCGTGGCCCACCTCAATCGCTCGAAGAAATCGCTGCACGACAAGGTCGTCTATCTCGCCGGCGATCGCGACGGATTGTATGTGGAAGTCGCGGCGCAGTGGACCGATGCCTATTCCGAGACGGTTTTCACTTTCGCCAATTCCATCAACACCCACGAGGGCGGAACGCATCTCACGGGCTTCCGCGCCGCGCTCACCCGCGTGCTCAACACCCAGGCCACCGCGCTGGATCTTTTCAAGAAGGAAAAGATCGAGCTGACCGGCGAGGACATGCGCGAAGGCCTGACGGCCGTGATCTCGGTGAAGCTGGCGAATCCGCAGTTCGAGGGGCAGACCAAGACCAAGCTGGGCAATTCCGAGGCGGAGTCGGCGGTCAAGGGTTTCACCTATGAAAAACTGACCGAATACCTGGAGAAAGCGCCCGACATCACCAAGCGGATTCTCGCCAAGGCGATTGACGCCGCGCGCGCGCGCGAAGCCGCCCGCAAGGCCAAGGAGCTCACCCGCCGCAAAGGGGCGCTCGATTCCGGCTCGCTACCGGGCAAGCTGGCCGACTGCCAGGAACGCGATCCGGCGCTGTGCGAACTGTTTATCGTGGAAGGCGATTCGGCAGGCGGCTCGGCCAAGCAGGGACGCGACCGCAAGACCCAGGCGATCCTCCCGCTGCGCGGCAAGATCATCAATGTGGAGAAGGCCCGCTTCGACAAAGTGCTGGCCAACAACGAAGTCCGCACCATCATCACCGCGCTGGGCGCCGGCGTGAAAGAGGATTTCGACGCGGGCAAATTGCGCTATCACAAAATCGTCATCATGACCGACGCCGATGTGGACGGCTCGCACATCCGCACCCTGCTGCTCACGCTGTTCTACCGCAATTTCCCGCAGCTCATCGAGAAGGGCCATGTTTACATCGCCTGCCCGCCGCTCTACCGGGTGAAGCGGGGCAAGGAAGAGGTTTACCTCGACAACGACGCCGCGCTCAACAATTATCTCTTCCGGCTGCTCGAAAAAGACCGCGCGGTGACGCTCCCGAACGGCGACAGCCTGAGCGGCGCGCCGCTCACCAAGGCGGTTTCCGCGCTGGTGGATTACCGCCGCTACCTGAGCAAGCTGGAGCGCAAGGGCTATCCCGAGTCGGTGCTGCTGGCGGTGCTCGACCACGCGGGCGACGAGGCCCGCAGCTTTTTCGAGAGCGAGGACAATGTCCGTCCGCTGCGCGCGGCGCTGGAAAAAATCGAGGAGATCCAGGTGCGCGGCTGTGAAAAAGAGGCCGAACACCAGCTCTGGGAAATCAGCTACGAGCTCACACAAAAGGGGCTGACCCGCAAGATTTCCTGGAACCTCCTGCACATGCCGGAATACAAGGCGCTGGCGAAACTGCACGAGCGCGTCAAACTGTTTGACCAGGGCCCCTTCACGGTGCTGGCCGAGGGCGACACGCAGAGCGTCAAGGACAAGTACGGCCTGCTGGAAGCCCTCATGGAGACCGCGCGAAAAAAATGCGCCATCTCCCGCTTCAAAGGCCTCGGCGAAATGAACCCCGAGCAGCTCTGGTCCACCACCATGGATCCCGTCCGCCGCCGCATGCTGCAGGTCACCGCCGATGACGCCGCCGCCGCGGAAGAAATTTTCTCGACGCTGATGGGCGACGAAGTCGAACCCCGTCGCGAATTCATCGAGACGCACGCGCTGGAAGTGGAGAACTTGGATATCTGAGCGAGTCGTGCTGCCTGGATGTAAGTACTAGAGGGGCGCGGTATTCCGCGCCCC
>JAYVQF010000144.1:0-7792 GCA_043777195.1 Thermoanaerobaculia bacterium | reverse complement strand
ATGCGCCGCTCGCTCATCGCGGCGAGATCGGTGAGGACGATGGCGATGAGATCGGCGGCGTAACCCACCGGCGCGCCATGGAAATTGCCGCCGGAAATAGAGAGATCATCTTCGGCGAACAACAGCGGATTATCGGTCGAGGCATTCAGTTCGCGGCCGATGACGCAGGCAGCGTAGGCGAGGGCGTCGCGGCCGGCGCCGTGCACCTGCGGGATGCAGCGCAATGAATAGGCGTCCTGGATCTTTCCGCATTCGGCATGGGCGGTTTCGATCTCGCCGCCCGCCAGTAGCGCACGGAATTTTTCCGCAGTGGCGATCTGCCCGGGGTGGTGGCGCTCGGCATGGATGCGCGCATCAAACGCCTTGTGCGACCCATACAAAGCTTCCAGCGACAGCGCCCCCGCGCAATCGGCGGCGTCATACAATTTATGCGCCAGATCGAGCGCCAGGATCGCCCACGCGCTTAGCACCTGCGTTCCATTGATGAAAGCCAGCCCTTCTTTCGCCTTCAGGGTGATGGGCGCGATCATCTTCTCTCCCAGCACCTGCGCGGCCGGGCGGATCACACTGCCCGAATACATCTCCCCCTCGCCGATGAGCGGCAACGACAGATGCGCCAGCGGCGCGAGATCGCCCGACGCCCCCACGCTGCCCCCCTCAGGCGCGGCAGGGGTGATTCCCGCATTCAAAATCTCCAACAGTTTATTCGCGGCTTCCACCCGCACGCCCGACCGCCCGCGCGCCAAAGTGTTGAGGCGCAGGATCAGTGCCAATCGGCAAATCACTTCCGGCAGCGGCGGCCCGACCCCGCTCGCATGCGAGCGCACAAGATTGACCTGCAACCGATCCACATCGGCCGCCTTGATGGCAACGGACGACAGCGCGCCAAAGCCGGTGTTGATCCCATACACCGGCCGCCCCTCGGCAAGGATGCGCTCGACAAAAGCCCGCGAGGCGGCCATGTTTTCCAACGCCGCGGGCGCGAAAGAAAGCGGGCTTTTCGCACGCGCTGAAGCCAACGCGATTTCCGGGGTGAGGGAGTTGCCGTCGATGATGAGCATGGGATTCCAGAGAGAGAATTGACAGGATGGATAGGATGAAGAAGAGGATGAATTATCGCGGGTATGGGGTCTTTGCGGCTTCAAGAACGCTGGATATTTCCGGCGGAAGCTAAGATGCCCCAGTGATGACGAACAAACTACATTGGCATTTGCGTCCAGCGGCTTTCACCTTGATTGCAATCGTCACCGCACTGGCAATGAGCCTACCACGCTTCGCGCAGCAATCATCAGCTACTTCGGCTCACGCAGAGCCGGATGAAATGAGCCAGCCTCGAAATCCGACTGCAATTCCTTGCGGAAAATATGTATTTCATCATTCTGAAGCAGATCAAGATGGGTTTGCAAATTTTACGATTACAGGATCTGACGGCAGTGTCATTAGCCAGCACCCCTATTACAAGCTAGAGCACTCGGAATGTCATTTAGATTTTTTCGGAACCAGCGATCAACCGGCATTGCTGTTGATTTTCAGCATTAGTCAATACAGTTCGGTCTTGTTGATCTACCAACTGGGAGAATCCGCGAAAATGGTGCTGGGGTTCAATGGCACCGTGAATCAGCAACATAGTTTTCGGGATCTCAACCATGACGGGAAGCTGGAGGTGGTTGGATACGAGAACCGCTTCCGATATCTCGATTACAGCGGTGCTGACTCCCGATCACTGCCCGTTGTTTTCTGTTTCGACGCAAGTCGTTATCGTGACTGCACAAGACAATTTCCCGCGGTTGTTCGCGAGGAATACCTGCCCGCAGAAAAAGCCCTGATCGATTGCGCTGGGAATGCGAATGCCTGTGATCGCGGTGAACTCAGCTCGGCATTCACGATGTATTACGCCTGTCGTTCGTTGCTTGGCGAGAGCGCGGCGGCGAAGCGATGGCTCGAAAAGAAGCTTCCCGGAAATGAGTTCAGGATGCGCCGGAGGCTATTTCTGAAAATCGATAAAGGGCTGCGGAGCCGCTATCGAGGCGATCTCTTCCTGAATTTGAAAAATGGTGAAAATATCGGCCTTGAATGAAAATCACGGTTAGCAGCCGTTGATTTCATCGTGCAATATCCTGTCCATCCATGTCAAATTCTGTCTGTTACTTCTCGTAGATATCCATGATCGACCGCAGAAGCTTGATGGCCTCGGCCTTCGGCCTTTGGAAGGCATTGCGGCCGACGATGGAGCCGAAGGCGCCGCCGGTGTGGAGCTGGCGGATCTCTTCGAGGAGCGAGGCTTCGTCTTTGGTCTCGCCGCCGGAGAAGATGACGATGCGGCGGCCGCCGAAGGCCGCTTGCACCACATGACTGACGCGGTCGGCAAGCGTTTTCATCTCGGGGACTTTGTCGGCGTAGAGCTTGGCGTTGGCGTCGGAAATTCGGGCGGCGGGCGGCTTGACCTTGATGATGTGGGCGCCCAGCTCGGCGGCGATGTGGGCGGCGTAGGCGGCGACATCCACCGCAGTTTCGTCCTCCTTCGTCAGCTTGCCGCCGCGCGGGTAACTCCAGACCACCACCGCGAGACCCTTCTGCTTGGCCTCCAGCGTCAGCGCGCGCAATTGTTCATACATGCCATTGCGCGCGGCGGAGCCGGGGTAGATGGTGAAGCCGATGGCGGCGCAGCCGAGGCGGAGCGCGTCGTCCACGCTGCCGGTGAGGGCGGGCCAGGGCTCGAAGCCCGAGGAAAGTGAATCGGAATTGTTGACCTTGAGGATCATCGGAATGGCGCCGGGATATTCACCGGCCGCGACCTCGATGAAGCCGAGCGGCGCGGCGTAGGCGTTGCAGCCCGATTCCATCGCCAGCTCGACATGGTAGCGCGGGTCGTAGCCCGGGGGATTGGCGGCGAAGGATTTCGCGGGGCCATGCTCGAAGCCCTGATCCACGGGGAGGATCACCATTTTTCCGGTGCCGCCGAGACGGCCGTGGCTCAGAAGGCGCGCGATGTTGCCGCGCACGCCGGGGGTTTCAGAGGCGTACCAGGAAAGAATTTCACGGACGCGGGGGGTGAGGGACATGAGGAAGCCTCGCTGCTAAAAGTTAGGGGCATATTTTACGGGCTGCCCGCGGCCGTACACGCGGTAAATGCCCCTGATCAGGGACACGCGTTGATCGCCACCGGGATCGACCCGGCCGCGAGGCCGCTGCCGTAGGGGGATTCGCCGCTTGCCGCCGCCGCCACCGCGAGGAAATAGGCGTTGTTTGGCAGCGTCGCGGCGGTGACGCTGGCGCTCACCTGGCCGTCGCCGGGGGTGGCGTCGAGGAATCCGCACAGGCCTGCGGTTGAACCGTGATTGTAATAACCCTGGGCGAGGCTGGCGAGGGTGCCTGCATACACATGATATTTCGTCGCGCCGCTAATCTCGGAAAAGCGCAGGGTGTTGTTGCCGCCCGATTTCCCAAGGGTGAAAGGCACCGCCGCGCCGGTGGGCGAGGTTTCGGCGGGGCGCGCGGCACAGACATTGCTTTGCGCGTCGCAGCTGAGCTGCGTGGCAGTGGTGACCTGGACAGTGTCGAACCAGAAGCCCTGCGTGCCCAGCGCGCTGCTGTCCGTCGAGTAGCGGCTCTCGATTTGAATGGGCGTTCCGGCATAGGCCGCGAGATTGAATGAAGCCGTGCGCCAGGTGGTCTGCGCGCCCGACCAGCCTTGCAGGGCGCCGATGCCATCGCACAAGCCGTCGGCGCTCGCGGTCGTGTTGTAAACCGCGCCCGTGGGCGTCAAGAGACTTTTCGTCGCGGTGGCGGGATTGACCGCGCGCACGACCGCCCGGTCAAAATTGCCCGCTTCGATGCCGTAATTCACACCCATCGTCATCGCGCTGGTTGCCGAAGGGGTGAAAACCGGCGAGAGCGCGCTGTTGCAGTCGTTGTTGAGTTGCGGATTGCGGGAAAGTAGCGAGAAGGCGGTGGAGCCCACCGCGCCGCCCGCCGCCTGGGTGAAGACCCCCGCATTCACCGTCCAGCCCTGGAGGTTGCCGCTGGTTTCAAAGCCGTAATTCAGGGTGCCGGTGAAGCTGTCCTGCTCCGCGGTGAAGGCGAAGGGTTGCGCCTTCGGCAGCGTCTGATCGCTGGCCAGGGTGGCGGTGAAGGTAATCACCTGCTGGCAGCTCGCGCTGGTGCCGGCGCGTCCGAGATCAAACTTGAAGGGCGCCTGCACGGTGGCGCCGACCGCGAGGCTGCCAGCCAGCCAGGGCACCGGCGAGATGATCTGCACCGCCGGAGAATTCGCGGTGAGCGCGGTGATGCGCACATTGGTGAGCGGCGTGTTGCCGTCGTTGACCAAGGTGACGCCGGCGCTGACCCGCTCGCAATTGTCGGCAAAGAGATCGGCGTCGCCGGAGTCGGCGGTCACCGCGGCGCTGCCTGCCACCGCGGCGACATCCGGTCCGCTGGGCGTCATCACGACGCAATTGCTGACCTGAAACGGGCAGGTGCGGATGCGATAGCCATAGGTGAGACCGTTGGTGACGGCAGTGTCAGTGTAGCCCGCGCCCGTCACCGAGGCGATGCCCGCGAAAGCTCCGCCACAGCCCCCCGCCGCCCGTTCCACCACATAATTCGTGACCGGGCTCACCGCGCCCCAGGTCAACTGCACCTGGCTGGGCGTGGCGGTGGCGCTCAACACCGCGCCCGCGGCGGGGCAGGCGTAGAGCGGCACCGCAGTGTCGGCGATCAGGGCGATGGCGGCCTTCTCGGTCGGCCAGGAAAAATTCTGGTCGAACAACAGTTGCGCCGGGCGGACCGGATCCATGTGGGTCACGGTGTCGCGGCAGGTCGCGGTCTGCCCGTTGTCGAAGCAGGGGTGGATGTCGTTGTGGGACAGATCCTCATTGAGGTCAATTGCCACCGCCCCGGCGTTCCAAAAGGCGCAGTGGTCGGTCTGGCACATCTTCGCCGGGTTGCGGTACAACTTAGCGGGCGCGATGAGGGTGCCGTAATCCGTGTTGGCCTGCACAAAGGCGTCTCCGAACGCCACGCAGCCGGGGCAGTTGACGGCATCCCAGTTATAGAGGTTCATCACCCCGTTTTTGTCGCTGTCGTAGGCGGTCTGATCCATGTTGAGCACGCGCCAGACATCACTCATCGGATGCTGCCGGGTGTAAGCGATGGAGCCGCACAGCCCGTATTCCTCGCCGCTCACGAAGAGGAATTTGACGGGGTATTTCCAGCCGTAATTCTTGAAGAGCCGCATCGCCTCGATCAGCGCGGAGCCGCCCGACATCGCGTCATCCGCACCGCGCGAATCGGTCGCGTTCTTCGCCGCGGTCTCCGCGAGCGAGTCGTAATGAACGAGAAAAACCACCTGCTGGTGCTGACCGTAATCAATTTGCCCCGGCATCGTGAAAACCACATTCTGCCAGGGCTTGAGCTGCGCGGCGCTGCAGCCGGAATCGGTGGCGGTATAGGATTCGCGGATCGCGTTGGCGCCGGTGAAGCCCCAGCCGGCGCCCTTGTTCAGCAAGTATTCGGTGGCAAAGGCAAGGCCGTTGCCGTTGGGCGGGAACATGTTGTCGCTTTCGCGGGTCATGATCCGGCAGTTGCCCGCCACCGTGCAGGCCGGCGCCGTGCCGGGCACATCCACCGCGAGGTCGCCCGACACTTCGCGTACGAACTGGAACCAGCTCGCCTGGCTGGTGGCATTGACAATGGTCTGCACCAGGGGATTGGCCACCTGCGGCTTGCTTGGCGCGGCGAGGTCGGCGGTGTGCGGGTGGATTTCCGGCAGCGCGCGGCGCGGCACCCCGGTGAATTTGCCGTGGAATTTCGCGCCGGGCAATTCGATGCGTATGCCCTCAAGCGGAAAGAGGTACAACGCGGCCTGCGCGTTGATGGTGCCATGCCAGCCGAAGGCGAGCGCCGGCTCGGGGAATGTTTCATCGTGGGAGAGCAGATAGATGCCCTGCCCGGCGTCGGGACGCGCGAGGATTGGCGTCACCCCGTTGGCGGTCAGTTGCGCGAACGGAGCGGCGGCAAGGCCGCTGACTACAAACCCATCGCCGCGCTCCCAGATTTCGCCGCCTGCCGCGCGCACCGCCCCCTCGTCTGCAGCGGGGAAGACCGCAATCCTGCGCCCGGAATCATTTGCTGACAGGGTGAATGAAAACAGGGTGATGGCCAGAGTGAGCGAAAGCGAGCGGGACATGGGGGCTCCAGGCGGGGAAAAATGATTCACGCACGCCATTGTAATTCCCCCCGCCCGGCTATACTTTTCCCATGCCCTACCTCCTGAAAACCGAGCCCTCCGTTTACAGTTTCACCGATCTCCTGAACGACAAGTCCACCGTCTGGGATGGCGTCGCCAACCCCGCGGCGGTCAAGTTCCTGCGCGAAATGAAGGCGGGCGAGAAACTGGTGATTTATCACACCGGCGGAGAGAAGCAGGCGGTCGGCCTCGCGCGCGTGACGAAGGTGAATGCGGCCGATCCGAAAGCCCCCGCGGTGACGATACAGGCCGGCGCCGCGCTGGCCGCACCGGTCACCCTGGCGCAACTCAAAAAAGACAAACGATTCAACGATTCCCCGCTCATCAAGCAGGGTCGTCTTTCCGTCGTGCCGCTCACCGCGGCGCAATACCGCGCCATTGCCGGCTGAACCGCCTACAGAGAAAACTAACCGCCAAGGCGCCAAGACGCCAAGGCAGAATCATTGGAAAATTGCCTGATTTATTTTGCCTTTCTGGTCTTGGCGCCTTGGCGCCTTGGCGGTAAATTCTTCCGCAGTTCAGGGCGACAGCCGTTCGATGATCCAGCCGCTGCGCTCGCGCCGGTAGCGCAGGCGGTCGTGCAGGCGATTTTCACGCCCCTGCCAGAATTCGATGGATTCCGGCGCCAGGCGATAACCGCCCCAATGCGGCGGGCAGGGAATGTCGCGCCCCGCGAATTCTTTTTCCAGTTCGGCCAGGCGCGCTTCCAACGGCGCGCGGCCGGACAGAATCGTGCTTTGTGCGGAGGCGCAGGCGCCGAGCTGACTGCCGCGCGGACGGGTGGCGAAATAGGCGGCCGATTCCTCGCGCGAAGTTTTTTCCACCCGGCCGGTAATCCGCACCTGTCGTTCCAATTCCTTCCAGAGAAAACAGAGCGCGGCGCGCGGGTTGGCAGCCAACTCGCGCCCCTTCTCGCTCTCATAATTAGTGAAGAAAACAAACCCGCGCGCGTCGCAGCCTTTGAGCAGCACCACCCGCGCTCGCGGGCCGCCATCCGCCGCGACGGTCGCGAGCGTCATCGCGTTGGCGTCAGGCACCCCGCCGTCCAGCGCGGCCTGAAACCAGCGTGAAAATTGCGCGATGGGGTCGGCGTCCAGATCCGCTTCGGTCAGACCGGCCTGGAGATAGTCGCGGCGGAATGCAGCCAGATCATTCATGGCGCAATTTTACCGGCGGACGCGGGCCGGTTCACTGCGCGCGGTCAGGGTTATTTATTTCTGAGCCGGTTCGGAATTGTGCACCGGTTCCAGCGTGCCACTGGGGCTGGGCGACATCAGGCCGCCATCGATGGGCGGCGCAATCGGCCCCGGCGCGGTGGCGAGGATGTTGTAGCAAGTGAGCGGGCCCGCCACGCCCGTGATTTCGGTATAGCTCTGCGGCGTCTGCGAGGTCAGGAAATTGGCGAAGACAGTGTTGCAGGTGTTGCCGACGCGGTACACTGAATAGGGGGAATTGTTGCCCGTCCAGTTGAGCACCGGATAGAAATTCGGCGAGGCGCTTTTGTTGAGGGTCAGCAGCACCGGCACCAGGCCCGACCCCTGAAAA
>JAYVQF010000143.1:0-2043 GCA_043777195.1 Thermoanaerobaculia bacterium | reverse complement strand
CTTGCGCGCGGGCTTTTCATTGATCGGGCACGGCGGTGCCGTGCCCCTACGGGTTGCTCCCAGTATTCCTTTTCGCGCCTTTCGCGGTTTTCTTCTCTGGTCTGTACGGCCTCTCGAACTCACGCCGCGGCTTCGAATTTGTCGGGCCCCTTCTCGATGATCTTCGCCGCCGGCGTGTCGAGATCATGCTCGAAGAAGATCCACCAGTTTTCCTTCACCGCGCGGCGCAGCACCTGGCGTTTGCTTTCGAGGATTTTCTCCACATCGAGATCGTAGGACATGACCCAGGGCAGCGGCACATGGTGGCGGGTGGGAATGAGATCGCCGACGAAGGCGCCGCGCTCGCCGTTTGATTCGATGACGATCATCATGTGGCCGGGGGTGTGGCCGGGGGTGGGTTCGACGCGCACGCCGGGAATGATTTCCTTCGCGCCGTCGAGCAGATCCACCCGCCCCTGCGCCATGAGCGGTTCGTAGTTGTGCGGCAAATAACTGGCGCGGTTGCGCTCGTGCGAATTTTTCGCCGATTCCCATTCGCCGCGCTGGATGAGGTAGCGGGCATTGGGAAAGGTGGGCACGGTGGACCCGTCGGCCGCGCGCACAGTATTGCCGCCGGCGTGATCGAAATGGAGATGGGTGTTGATGACGAAATCCACCTGATCCGCCTTCACCCCCGCTTTCTCTAGCAGGTCGGTCAATTTTCCAGCCGGTTGATAGGCAAACATCGTCGCAAATTTCTCGTCCTCTTTGTCGCCGCAACCGGTGTCCACCAGCACTATTTTTCCCCCCGCGCGGATGAGCAGGGTGTTGAGCGCCATGGGAATGCGGTGCTGCGCGTCGGGCTTGATCTTTTTTTCCCACAGCACGCGCGGCACCACGCCGAACATGGCGCCGCCGTCGAGTGCGAAGGTGCCGGTGGGGATCACGGTGACGGCGATCGCGCCGATGGGGTAGGTCTTGAAATCCATGCGAAAGTTTAATGATTCCCGCCTGCCGCCAGACGCGACGGGTGCGATACTGACCGCGTGAAATCAGCGGCGCTGTGCGTTTTTGTCCTGCTGGCCCTACTGCCCACCCACCCCGTCATCGCGGCGGAAGCGATCGCGCTGGAGCCCTGGCGCTGCGCGCCGCTGCCGCCGGAGCCGGCCGGCGCGACGATGCAGTGCGAAGCGGTTTTCAATCTGGCGGCCGCGCCGCACTCGGCCGAGCTGGCCGCCCGCCACCTCAAACAGCCCCGCTTCACGGCGCCCGCCGCCGGTTATGCGCTCTATGACGCGGAGATTCCGGAGGCCGACGCGGTGTTCGTCAATGAGGTCGAAGTCGGTGCGACGGGGCTGGGCGCGGGCGGCACGCCGCACGAATATGCCACCGGCTACCGGCGCGCGTATCCCATTCCCGACACGGCGCTGCGGGCTGGAGAAAACCGGGTGACGCTCTATGCCTGGTGCAGCGGCCGCCGGTGCAAGCCCACTCCCGGAGTGGTGACCTCGCTGCGCCAGGCCTGGCGCTGGCAATGGCAGGACACCATCGTCAACCTGGTGATGGCGGTGAGCTTGCTTCTGGCCGCGGTTTTTTTTCTGCTGGTGGGCTGGTCGGGCGGACGGGATCAGCGATACCTGTGGTTCGCGTTTTTCATCACCGTGGGCGCGGTGCAGATTCTGCTGCATGAGCCGGCCTGGGCGGCGGACGGCTGGCGCACCCTGCTCCACCGCGTCGAATCCGCGGTGGAGCTGCTGCTGCTGCCGCTCTTCATGCGCTTCCTCATCGCCGCCAAAGATCTGGATTACCGGCCGCCTCGCCGCGTTCTGCTGCATGTGCTGCGGCTGCTTCCGGCCGGGGCTTTTTTCCTGCCGCCGGAAATGATCGAGCGCGCCGCGCTGACCGTTGATGTCGCCGGCGCCGCGCTCTTGGCGCAATTGCTCTATGAAATGTTCGTCCGCGAAGCCCGCCCCGGCCCCGACGAGCGCCGCTCGCTGCTGACCGCCAGCCTGCTGCTCACCTTCGGCGCGGGCGCGGATCTGCTGCGCACGCAGGGCGTATTTG
>JAYVQF010000142.1:0-7887 GCA_043777195.1 Thermoanaerobaculia bacterium | reverse complement strand
GAACTCATCCGCAAGATTGACCGCGGCGAGATCAAGGCGCTGCTCACCATCGGCTTCAATCCGCTGGTGTCGCTGCCCGACAACCGGTTTGTGGCCCAAGCACTTGAGAAACTTGAGTTTTTTGCCGCCATTGATTTCTTCCTCAATGAAACCGCGCAATACGCCGACATCGTCCTGCCGGGATCGCTGCACGAGGAGGACGAAGGCACGGTGACCCAGGTGGAAGGCCGGGTGATCAAGATTAACAAGGCGGTGGATTGTCCCGGCGAGGCGCGTGAGGATTGGAAGATCATTCAGGATCTGGCGCGGCAGCTCGGACGGCCGCACGGGTTTACCTTTCGGAATCCCGGGGAAATATTCGACGAGCTGCGCGCCGCGTCGGCGGGCGGCATTGCGGATTACAGCGGGATTTCCTATGAAAGAATTGAAAAAGAATTTGGCGTCTTCTGGCCCTGCCCCGCCGCCGATCATCCCGGCACCCCCCGTCTGTTCGAGTCGGACGCATGGAATCCCATCGCGAAGGGAAGCGGGCCGTTTTATTTTCCGGATGGCCGGGCGCGCTTTAATGTCGCCGCATATCGTCCGTCCGCCGAGGTCACGGATGCGGACTATCCCGTGATTCTCACCACCGGCCGAGTGGTCAGTCAATTTCTTTCCGGCACACAGACCCGGCGCATCGGGCCGCTCATTGACATGGAACCTGAGCCGTTCGTGGAAATCCATACGCAGCTTGCGCTGAAACTGGGAATCACTGACGGCCAATGGACGGCGGTTTCCTCGCGGCGCGGGACAATCACCGTGCGCGCCCGGGTGTGTGCGACGATCCGCCCCGACACCGTGTTTATTCCGTACCACTGGGCGGGCGATCGCAGCGTCAACCGGCTGACGATCTCCGCGCAGGATCCGATCTCCAAGATTCCCGAATTCAAAGTCTGCGCCGTCCGGCTAGCACCGGGCAGCGAGCCGGCATCCGCGGAGATCCGGGCTTCCCCATGACCGCAGACCCCCGTAAATTCTTTATTGATCCGAGCCGCTGCATCGGCTGCCAGTCGTGCGTGCAGGCGTGCGGCGAGTGCGAGACGCACAAGGGCAGTCCGCTGATCCATCTCGAATTCATGGATAAAAGCTCGACGCCGCAAACCGCGCCGGTGGTTTGCATGCATTGCGACTCGCCCACCTGCGCCGAAGTTTGTCCCGCTGACGCCATCAAGAAGACCGAAGACGGGGTGGTGCACAGCGCCCGCAAGCCGCGCTGCATCGCCTGTTCCAACTGCGTTCTCGCCTGTCCGTTCGGGGTGCCCAAGATGCAGAGCAAGATCGAGCTGATGATGAAATGCGATCTGTGCTACGACCGCACCTCCACGGGGCGGCGGCCGATGTGTGCCACCGTCTGCCCCAGCCAGGCGCTTTTTTACGGGACGGCGGAAGAGATCGCTTTTCTCCGTCCGCGTTCGGCGCCCATCAATACCTTTCAGTTCGGCGCGCAGACGATCACCACGAAGGTGAATTTCATGGGGCCTCGTGACACGCCGCTCGCTTTCATTTCGGTGAACGAGCTGCTCGGCGGGCCGCCCGCACCGCCCGCCGATCCGCTGCTGGACGGGCTCTTCGTCGGAGAATCGCCATGAACCGCGCCGATCTTGAAACGGTTTCTGAGGCGCCCGATGGCCGTCCGGCGGAGAACCAGCCGCAATGGCGGCGAGATTTCCCGATCGACTGGCCGGAAGACCAGTACCTCACTCGCCGCGAGTTCACCAAGTTCATGGTACTCATCAGCGCCGCGGCGGCCGTCGGGCAACTGTTCATCGCTGCGCACAATTTCCGGCGCCGCAGGCAGGGCGAGCCGCCGATCGTTGCCATCATCACGCTCGACCGGATTGCGGTGGGCGGTATCCGCAGCTTCGCCTATCCTGGCCCGGATGACCGCTGCATTTTCATCCGCACCGGCGAAGACCGCTTCCTCGCCTATTCACAGCGCTGCACTCATTTGAGTTGCGCGGTAATTCCCAAGCCCGAAGCGGGGGTCATCGAATGTCCCTGCCACAATGGAGTGTTTGATCTGGCCAGTGGCCGGCCGATCGCCGGGCCGCCGCGACGGCCGCTGCCGCGCATCCTACTGGAGCGGCACGGCGACACGATCTATGCGACCGGCGTGGAATTGAGGAGCGCATGAAAGTCTCACTGTCGCGCCCGCAAAAACTCACCGTCATCTACGGCATCCTCTGCCTGGTGCTGCTCCTGGTGGTGCTCCAGCTCTGGCTGCTGACCGCGACCATGAATCTATATCTGGGCGGCGAGCTGCGCGTGATCCTTCCCGCCGCGCTCGCCAGTTTCATCTGTCTGGGGCTCAACCTCGGCCTGCTCCGTTATGTATACAGAATTGATCGGGATTAAATATGAACAATGACGCACCTTCCCAGTCCAGCCGCCAACTGCTCCTCGCCACCGGCGCCTTTGCGGTCTGTTTCGCCATATTCGGCTCGGTCTCGGCAATGATGCCGATTCTCAGACAGCGGCTCGGCCTGAATTCCATGCAGGTGAGCATCGCCCTCGCGTTGCCGGTTTTGCTGGGCAGCCTCGGTCGCATTCCCCTCGGCCTGCTGACCGACCGCTGGGGCGGCCGCCGGGTATTCACCGGCGTGATGGTCGCCGCGGTGGTGCCGGCATTGTTGATGGGGTTCGTGCAAAGTTACGGCCAGCTGCTGGCCTGCGGTTTTTTCATCGGTCTCGCACTCGCCAGTTTTTCGGTGGGCGCCGGCTTTGTGAGCGGCTGGTATCCCCCCGCGCGCCAGGGATTCGCGCTCGGGGTGTATGGCGCGGGCAACATCGGGCAATCGCTCGCGGCCTACGGCTGTCCCCTGCTCGTCAGCGCGCTGGGCTACGCCTGGGGATTCTGGGCCTTCGGCGTCGTCACCCTGATCTGGCTGTTCTTGTTCGCCTTGCTGGCGCGCGATGCCCCGCGCCCCGGCCCGCCCAAGTCGCTAGCCGCGGCGCTCCTGCCGCTGCGTGAGCGGGGAAGCTGGGTGCTCAGCCTTTATTACTTTCTGACCTTCGGTGGCTTCGTCGCGATGGCGATTTATCTGCCGATTTTCCTCACGCAAATTTACAAATTAACCCCGGCGGATGCCGGCCTGCGCACCGCGGGGTTCGTGGTTCTGGCCACGGTGATGCGCCCGCTCGGCGGCCTGCTCGCCGACCGCGTCGGTGGACGGCGGATTTTGCTCTGGGTTTTTCCGGCGGTTGCGCTGATGGCGATCTTCATGGCGTGCCCCCTGATGGCAACCTTCACGATCGGCGCGCTGGGAATGGCGGCGGCGATCGGCTTGGGCAATGGCGCGGTCTTCAGGCTGGTGCCCGAATATTTCCCCGCTTCAGTGGGCGCGGTGACCGGCCTGGTGGGCGCGGTCGGCGGGCTGGGCGGCTTCTTTCCGCCGCTGGCGCTCGGCTTGATCTACCGACTCACCGGCGCCTTCACCGGCGGCTTCATTCTGCTCTCCCTGTTTTCACTGCTCTGCCTAGGCGTGGTTATCCGGCTGGGTAAGGATGGAAATCGCCGTTGAGGTAGATCCAGCAGCACATCCGGATACTTCCTTCGCGCCCTGAAGGCGTCCACCTTGTGTGTCAGTTCTCAAGTTTGGCGAAGTCGGTCAAGGCGGGAATATTGGTGAGGATGATTTTTTTGCCGTCGAGCCGCAGCCATTTGTTGTCCTGAAATTCGTGCAGCATGCGAATGACCGTTTCCGAGGCGGAGCCCAGCAATTGCCCGATCTCCTCGCGGGTCAGTCTTTGTTCGAGCAGAACGCCATCCGCCACCGGCTGCCCCACGCTCTCCTTGAAGATCAGCAGCAGTTCCGCCAGCCGTTCCTTCACCGATTTCTGGCTCATGTTTTTCAATTTTTCTTCGGCGTCACCCAGCTCGTGCGAGAGCAGTTGCAGGGCGCGCAGCGCCAGTGCAGGATCTTCCGCCACCAGGCCGAAGAGGGTTTTTTTATCCACGAAGCAGACATCGCCGTCATCCACCATTTCCGCGGTGGCGTGATAGGGCTCCCCGGAAAAAAGCGCGCGATAACCCACCAGGTCGCCAGCCCCGGCCATGCGGACGATCATGTTGCGACCGTCCTGTCCGGATTTGTAGAGCTTCACCTTGCCGCTGTTCACGCAATAGAGCCCGGAGGGCTGCTGCCCTTCGTAGAACAGCACCTGATGGCGGCGGTAATGATTGGAGACCTTGTGGCTCTCCAGATCGCGCAGCGGAACGGCCTCCAGCTTGCAAAAAATGCTTTTGTCCCGGCTCGAGCAGGTCTCGCAGTGAAGATCGGGGCGGGTCGTGTGCATCAATTCATTATGGCCGATTCCGGCCTGATTGCAACCGAGAAATATTTCGCCGGCATGCAGGGATATTCCTACGCCAGTTGTTTGCTGGTATGGGTGCGCTTATTTCACGATGAACACCGTCAGCGGCCCTTTCGGATATTGGCCGCCCGAGGCCTCGCCGCGCAGGTTGTGGTCATGGGCGATGGAGATGCCCTTGCCGAAACCGCAGCTCATGCAGACCTTGTTGCGCTTGCCGATGATGGGAATGAGCACATCGTAGCGCTCGCCCGAAACGATGGGCAGGGTGTCCTTCCAATAGGGCGCGATCAGGCCGCGACCATCGGTTCCGACCACCTGCATGTGATATGCGTGCGGATGCCAGGCGAAAGTGTGGTCGAAGCCCATAGCGATCAGGCGCAACAGAACGGTCTCGCCTTCGTTGGCGACAATGGCGGAGCGCGGATCGGCGATAGTGGAGAGCGGGTTGGCGAGATCGGAAACGAAGATACGGCCGTTGAGAAGGAAATAATCCGACTTCCACTTCATCATGTCATAACTGCCCTCGGCGCGGATCGCCTCATTGTGGACGGTGTCCATCTCACTCAGGATCAATGTATATTCGCGATCATAATGGTGGCCGTAGATGGTGTTGGGCTTTTCGCCATCAATGATGAAAGCGCCATACATGCCCAGCAGGATGTGGGTCGAAGAATCGACATGACAATGATAGGAATAGGTGCCTTCTTGTTCGGCGATGAATTTGTATTCGTACGATCCGCCAGGAGACACGCCGGAGAAAACCTGCTGCGGCAGCCCGTCCGCCGGTACATCGGGCACACCGTCCATCGCCTGCACCAAATCCAGTCCATGGAAATGGATGGTGTGGGTGACATTCTTGATCGCGGAATTCTTGTCAGCGTGGGTATGTCCGCTGTGATGCAGAAAGACATGCACCTCATCGCCGACCTTCACGCGGATGGTTGGCGCCGGCACCTGCACCGGCGGCACAATGCCGTCCGCGGGCATCTCGTCGAAGTTTTCGTTGTATTTCACATAGCTGATGACATAGGTTTTGGTTCCGTCTGCGAATTCCCACATTCCGTCCTGGATATACAGATGGAAGTTCTTGACCGGATGTATGCCTGCGGCTTTGTTGTCAACATGGGACGCGGCTGCGAGTTTTGCCTTGGGCGCGGCGAATAGCGCCATACCGAACAGCAGCGATGAGGCGAGGAGGATGCGGAATGAATTCATGGGATGTCTCCGGAAGTGTGTATGTGAATCGAGAATGCGGCGCGGGGGTTACAGCGTGATCGCCAGTGGCACGCCGGCTTTCACTTCAACCGCGTAACCTTTGGCTTTTTCAGCCTCGACCAGTTTTTCACCCCAGACTTTTACGGTGTATTTGCCAGGAGGCAGGCCGGGAATCGTGAAGGCGCCCACTTTCACTTCGGCGAAGTAGGGGTTCTGCAGAATCAAAATCCAGGCGCCCATCTCTTTGTGCACCACGCAGCTGATTCGGGCGATGCCGGGGTTGTCGAGCGTCAGCTTGACATTGGGCACGCCCGGCGGCATCGCGCTGTTGGTGAGCATCTCACCGTTCTGCCGGACGAATACATTGTGCAGCTGCGCATCGGAGTTCTTGAACTCCACGGTGCTGCCGGTCAGCACCGCGGCGATGTGAGGTAAATATTTTGTGTTCTTCTGGTCAATGACCACGCCGGTGGTCAGCGGAAAGGCGCCGGAAGCGGTTTCGATGTAAACCATCTGAACCCGGGCGGCGACCGGGCCGGTCAGTGTGCCGTTTACTGGAAGCGGAGCGCCAGTGCGGGACAGCGGGGCCAGGGCGCACAAAGCTACGGCAATGAGCGCGGGGGACGATAGGCGGTGATGCATGACAAACTCCTTGTCGCCACCGGGGGAAAATGGATTCCGGCGGACAAGGAGATTGTCGGCTCCCAAGTACTGTCGCGAGGATGACGGCGGTTAGCTTTTGTGCCGGGTAATCACCAATACCCTGACCGCCATCAGGATATTCAGCTGCATTTACCTGTCTCTAATTCGCTGTCTCTAATCCGCCCGCCAATTGTCGTTGCTCAGAGCGGTCATGACATGATCTTCCCATTGCCCGTTGATGCGCAGGTAATTTTTCGCCAGTCCCTCTTCGACGAAGCCCAGCCGCGCCAGCAGGCGGCCGCTGCGCTGGTTGCGGGGCATGTAGTTGGCCATGAGCCGGTGCAGATTCAATTCCGCGAAGGCAAAGGCGATCAGCGTGGTGAGGGCTTCGTGCATGAGCCCCTGCCCTTCCGCCGAGGCGGCGAGACCGTAGCCGAAAAAACAGAATTGCGCCGGGCCGCGCTGGATGGCGCTTAGCGAGGCGTTGCCGATGACACGCTCCGGCGCTGCGAGCGGGCGCAGGAAATAATGGGCGGCCTGTCCGGCCGCGCCCGCAGTTTGCGACAACAGCAGCCGGCGCCGGCAGTCCGCCTCGGTGTAATAATCAGGCTCACGGGAGGGTTCCCAAGGCGCGAGATGCGCCTGATTGTCGAGATAATAACGCAGCACCGCGCCGGCATCGGCGGGATCGGCGGGGGTGAGGCGCATGCGGGCGGTGATCAGCGGCGGGATCATAGAGGGAAAGGATAATTTGTTCGCGAGCGAGGGACAGCCGCTAAAATATCGCGCATGAGCCAGGAGTCCATCCGCGTTGTCCTGATGGCCGGCCCCAAGCCGGTCTTCGACTATTCGCAAACCGTGCTCGGGAAGCCCTTCATCCAGCTGGAGCGGCCCGACACCATGCGCCATGCCTTTGATGCGGTGTGCCGGGAGCTTCCCCGCCTTCTCATCCTGGAAGAGTCGTTGAAGGACGGCCCCGCGACCCATCTTTTGGAACAACTGGCCAGCGGCCTTCAGACCCGCCGCCCGCAAGTGTTATATCTGGGCCGCATGCCCACCGACGCCAGCACGGCGTTGCCGCTGCAACCCCGGTTGCTGCGCACCCCCACGCCCGTTGACCGCTTCGATTCCGTGGTGATGGAAATGCTGGGCTACAAGCCCCGCAATTCGCGCCGCCACATGGTGCGTCTCACCTTCAAAGGGGATTCCAGCGCCGCCGGCACCCTCATCGGCACAACCATTTCCATCTCCAGCGTGGGCATGCTGATCGAATCCAAGAAAAAACTGGGCAAGGGGCTCCGCCTCAAGCTGGAACTCATGGGTCTGCCCGAGCTCAAGGGCGTGGAATTCCCCTCGGTGGTTTTGCGCAGCGAAGAAACGCCGCCCGGCCTGCCCTCGACCAGCTTTTATTACGCGGTCTCGTTTGAAGACGCCGATCCCTTCAACATCCAGCAGCTGGTCGCCTACATCAGCGACCAGGAAGCGGTCTGATCGCCGTTAGGGGTCGTAAAGAAATTAAATGAACAGTCTGACCGCCGATTCATCCCGACTAGCTTCGTTACTCGTCGCTTACATGCCTGGGGTGACTGCACACTCCCGTGTGCAGCCTCGCGCCTCGCCATTCGGGCGACTCGGCAGTCATCTTTGCTACTGTTATTTCGTTGCGGCCCCTTAGGG
>JAYVQF010000141.1:0-2056 GCA_043777195.1 Thermoanaerobaculia bacterium | reverse complement strand
GGAGTGGGCCGATATCTTGCCGCCATCTAAATGTAGCTTTGTCTTGGGTAACCCGCCATTTGTTGGATCGAAGATGATGGATGATCACCAGCGTGCAGACGCGGGAGCTGTATTCTCAGAACTAAAAGGTGGCGGCGTGTTGGATTATGTGGCAGCTTGGTATGTCACTGCCGCCCGCTATGCAAACCAGACTGACAATCCAGCTGCTGTAGGTTTTCGTAAAATAACTGGTGCCAATCTAACTGCGCCGCATCGTTATCCTATTCGGATAGCATTTGTTTCAACGAACAGCATCACACAAGGAGAGCAGGTAGGCGTATTGTGGGGTTGGCTGCTTACTCACGGGGTTCATATTTATTTTGCGCATCGCACTTTTAAATGGAGTAGTGAAGCGCGTGGCAAGGCGGCGGTGCATTGTGTGATCATCGGCTTTTCGCTGGAACCCGCCAACCCCTCACCCGCCACCGCGCTGAGCGCGGTGTCGACCTCTCCCCGCAAGCGGGGCGAGGTCATGAACGCGCCTCTGACCTCGCCCCGCTTGCGGGGAGAGGTCGCGGAGCGAAGCGACGCGGGTGAGGGGTCTCGCGCATCCGCACGCAAATTCATCTTCGACTACGAAACCCCGCAATCAGAACCCCATGTCATCGAGGCGAAAAACATCAACCCCTATCTCGTGGATGCGCCCGATGTCGTTCTTGAAAGCCGTTCTACTCCACTCTGCGATGTTCCCGAAATCGGCATCGGCAACAAACCGATTGACGGCGGCCAATACCTGTTTTCGCCGGAAGAACGCGATGAATTCTTGAAAAAAGAACCAAAGGCCAAGAAATGGTTCAGGCGCTGGATCGGATCAGATGAATTCATTAATGGCTGGGAACGATGGTGTTTGTGGCTGGGCGAATGCCCTCCCAATGAATTACGGCAGATGCCCGAAGCCATGAAACGTGTTGAAACGGTCAAACGATTAAGGCTCGCCAGTAAAAGTGCTCCAACCCGGAAACTGGCGGAAGCCCCGACTCGTTTTCATGTTGAAAATATGCCCACATCAAATTACCTGGTAATTCCCGAGGTGTCTTCTGAACGCCGTCAATTTATTCCCATAGGATTTCTTGATCCTGAAACACTCAGCAGCAACCTGGTGAAAATTGCCGAGAACGCAACACTTTTTCATTTCGGAATACTGTGTTCTACGATGCACATGGCCTGGGTGCGATATGTTTGTGGTCGAATGAAAAGTGATTACCGTTATTCATCGGGCATCGTCTACAACAACTACCCCTGGCCCGAGAAGCCCAGCGACAAAGCGAAGGCGACCATAGAAAAAGCGGCCCAGTCCGTCCTCGACGCCCGCGCCGCGCACAAGGGCGCGAGCCTCGCCGACCTCTACGACCCGCTCACCATGCCCCCCGACCTCCTGAAAGCCCACCGCACCCTCGACGCCGCGGTGGACACCGCCTACGGCACCAAAAAATTCACCACCGACGCCGACCGCGTCGCCTTTCTTTTCGAGCGGTATCTGGAATTAACCAAAGCCCCGCTGGAAACCCTGGTGGAAAAACCGAAGCGCGGGCGGAAGAGCCATGGGGTGTGACCTGCACGGTTGCATTTCAGGAAGGGAGGTGTTACATTGCGTTCTCATCCACAAGTAGTTAATGTCAATCAACTATTTTGTCGAAACAGCAACCGTCTGGGAGGGCGTCATGAAATTCAGCGGCTTTACTTTCCTTTGTCTCACCGCAGTCTGTGGGCTCACCCTTTCCGCAGTGGACGCGGCGAATCCCGAGCGGCCCGACTATTACCCGTCCTGCCTGTCGCCGCAGCCGGTCTCCCCGCTGCTTTCGGCCGGTGGTAACAATGTCTCCAGACGCACCGCCGTGGCCTGGAATGGCAGCGACTATGGGACGCTCTGGCTGGAGGGCAACCCCATCGCCACGCTTAAATTCCGCCGGTATTTCGCGGACGGAACGCCGGTCGCTCCCGCCGTCACGCTCGCAAGCTCCACTTATTTGACGCCGGCCCTGGTGTGGAATGGAACCGGGTACGGGGTGGCCTACTT
>JAYVQF010000140.1:0-2069 GCA_043777195.1 Thermoanaerobaculia bacterium | reverse complement strand
GCCGTCAATCCGGTCCGGGAGGCAACCGACGGAGTAAGGTGGCCGGCGTCAACACGCCATCAGCCATCTGGGCAATCGCCGCACAAGTTCAGCAACTTGCGGCCAACCCTTCCGGCGGCTCGTCAGGCGAGCGTCTCATCCGATTGATAACGAATGCGCAAGCATTCGTCGTGCAATCCGGAGGTCTCCCATGGCTGAACTGAGCATGAAGGATTTGCTGGAAGCGGGCGTCCATTTCGGACACCAGACCCGGCGCTGGAATCCGAAGATGAAAAATTACATCTTCGGCGAACGCAACGGCATCCATATCATTGATCTGCAAAAAACCGTCGCGGGCTTCACCACGGCGGGCGCCTTTGTGCGCGATCTCGTCGCCGGCGGCGGCACCATCGTCTTCGTCGGCACCAAGAAGCAGGCCAAGGATGCTGTGAAGGAAGAGGCCGAGCGGGCCGGCGCCCCCTATGTGACCGAGCGCTGGCTGGGCGGCACCCTCACCAATTTCAAGACCATCAAGGGCCGCATCGACCGGCTGCGTGAACTCTCAACCATCGAGACCACGCCGCGTTACGAGCACCTGACGAAGCGTGAGAAACTGGAACTGATGAAGGAAAAGGCCAATCTCGAGCGTTCGATGTCCGGCATCCGCGACATGGGCCGCCTGCCCGATGCCATCTTCGTCATTGACCCCAACAACGAGGCGATCGCGGTGCATGAAGCCAATTCACTGGGCATCAAGGTCGTTGCGGTGGTGGACACCAACTGCGATCCCGATGTCATTGATTACATCATACCCGGCAACGACGACGCGATTCGCGCGGTGAAACTCTTCGCCAGCAAAGTCGCCGACGCCGTGCTCGAAGGGAAGGCCGTTTCCGGCGAACAGCAGGCCATCCGCGATGGCGCAGAACCGGTTGCCGCCGCGGCTGCGACCCCGGATGCGCCCGCAGACGGTGCCGCCCCTGCGGAAGCAGCCGCCGCCATGCCCGTGAGCGAACTGCCCGTGAGCGAATTGCCGCTCCAGGCCCGCGCACTCGAAGAATACGCCGAGTTTGAACCCAAGGACGCGCCGGTCGAAGAACCCACCGCCACCAAGCGCAAAATCCCCGTCAAAAAATCGGTCGCCCAATAAGAAAAATATTTAACCGCCAAGAACGCCAAGATCGCCATTCTTGCCGCGAGAGCGGCAAGTCGCCACACGAATTGCTTTGGCGAGCTTGGCGTTCTTGGCGGTAAAAAATCTGGAGAATGTACTATGGCTGAAATTACTGCGACTACAATCAAAGACCTGCGCGAAAAGACCGGCGTGGGCATGATGGAATGCAAGAAGGCACTGACCGAGGCCAAAGGCGACATGGACGAAGCGGTCAAGCTGCTGCGTACCAAAGGTCTCGCGACCGCCGCCAAGAAGGCCGGCCGCGCCGCCAAAGATGGCTTGGTCGGCTCCTACATCCACGCCGGCGGCAAGATCGGCGTGATGCTGGAAGTCAACTGCGAAACCGACTTCGTCGCCCGTACCGACGATTTTCAGGCGCTAGTCCGCGACCTCGGCATGCATATCGCCGCCTCCGCGCCTCGCTATGTCTCGGCCGACCAGATTCCCGCGGCCACCCTGGACGGGGAAAAGGAAATCTACAAGGCGCAGCTGATGCAGGACGAAAAGAACGCCAAGAAGCCGGAAAACATCATCGCCGGCATCGTCGAAGGGCGCCTCAAGAAATTCAACGAGGAAAACTGCCTGCTCGACCAGCCCTTCGTCAAAGACCCCAATGTCATCGTCAGGGATCACATCGCCTCCATGATCGCCAAGCTCGGCGAGAACATCGTGGTGCGGCGCTTCAGCCGTTTCGCCCTGGGTGAAGAAGCGGCGTAAGAGATTTCGAATAACATCAGGAGAAAAGCCCGGCGCAAGCCGGGCTTTTTTTATTTCTTGCGCGAAAGCGCTCGCAGCGAACACAGCGAACCCTCCGCTAAGGGGCCGCAACGAAATAACAGTAGCAGTCTGCCCGCCGATTCATCCCGACTGGCTTCGTTCCCCATCTATCGCGCGCTCCACTGGAGCGCGCTCCCAA
>JAYVQF010000139.1:0-2075 GCA_043777195.1 Thermoanaerobaculia bacterium | reverse complement strand
GCCACATCATCGGTGATTTAATGTTTTTTTCCTCTGATTGTCAAGGAATTTCGGGGGCTTGAATGAAAAAAACAAAGTCGTGAATCGCTGGGACCACCAGAATCTCTGACAGGAAACGCGAGTCGATGACGGAAGCCGCCGATTCTAGCCGGTTTTGGGCTAAACCCCGTTCGGGCTTGACAATTCCGGCGTGCCCAAGTCCGTATTCACGCCGCGATACGAGCGCCTCAAGCGGCTGCTCATCGAAGCGCGCAGCGCCGCCGGCATCAGCCAGGCGGAACTCGCCCGAAAACTGGCGCGCGTGCAGACCTTCGTCTCCAAATATGAGCGCGGCGAGCGCCGGCTTGATGTCGTGGAATTCCTCGACGTGGCCGAGGCGCTTCATCTCGACCCGCACGGGGCGCTCAGGAGACTCCGCGCGATACCCGCGCGGCGATCCCCGCACAGAAAAAAGTAATTGCTTTCGAATTAGAAAATATGGATGCAAAATTGGACAATAATGCTGTTTGGAAGTTGATCATTACTGGCGTAAGGAGCGCGTGGGGGTTGAAGGAATCTGCAAAGGCACACTTCGCGTATGCCCAGCGTCGCACGAAGTCGGCGTCGCCGGGAATGGCTCATCGAAATAGATACCGGTTCAATACCCCCTATTGTGCGCTTCCCACCGCCCCCTCACCCTTCCCTCTCCCCCTGAAGGGGGCGAGGGGAAAGAACCGAGCGCCTCGCAATCAATTCAAGAATGCGGCATGCATCACTCCGACAACGCCCGTACCGTCGCCATCGGAATTTCCCGCCCTCTCCAGCGGATGGATTTTTTGATGAAGCGGTCGTGGGCGGAGAGGGCGTAGATCCAGCCGTTGATCGCCGCTTGCAGCGGGTGGGTGAGGGCGTAGAGGGGGTTTTGCCGGAGTTCCGCGGACAGGATCAGGCGCTGGATTAGGAGCATCGCGGCGGCGGCGAGCATCAATAGTTCGCCTGGGGTCGCGGCACGGTGCGCCTGGACTAATTTCCATGCGATGATCGTAGCCCAGAGCGGCTGCACCAGATTCATGAAGAGATATAAGCCGCTGGTGAAAGCCATGAGGACGGGCGAGGCGAAGACCAGGGCGAAATTCTTGCGAAAGCCATTCACGAATTCCCGCAGGCCGTGATACATCCTGATTTTCACGAAGGCCCGGCCGTCGAGGATGCGGCAGGTGGCAAAACTCCGTTTGAGTGCGGTGGCCAGCGCGATGTCCTCGATGACGCGATTTTTCACCGCCGCATGGCCGCCGATCTTTTCGTAAGCCGCGCGCGTCACCGCGAGAAACGCCCCGGCGCCCATCCAGCGCTTTTTCTGTCGGTCGCTGTTGAGCCAGAAGACAGGCAATTCAAACAGCGTCATCATGGTCAACATCGGCTGCAAGACTTCATCCCAGAAGGATTCGCGCTGGAAATCCGGGAGCAAGCCCAGCGCGTCGGCATGCAGCGCCGCCAGGCGCGCGGCCGTCCAGCGCAGCGCGCCCGGCTGCAGCCTGCTGTCGGCATCCATAAAGATGAACAGTTCGCCGCGCGCGGCCTGCGCCGCCTGCATCAGCGCCCAGGGTTTTCCCAGCCACCCATTCTGCGGCGTCGTGCCCGTCATGACATGCAACCGCCCACCGGACTTCACGGCGAAGGCCCGCGCCATATCGCCCGTGCCGTCGTCCGACTGGTCATCCACCAGAATGATTTCAAAATCGGGATAATCCTGCGCCAGCACGGCGCTCAGCGTGTTCCCGATCTCCCGGGCCTCATTGCGCGCGGGAATCAGCAGGGAGATGGACGGCGTCCGGAATTCAGCCGGCGCCGGCGTTTTCGCCAGCGCGGCGAGATGGCGCTTGTTCAGCGCGTAGATGAGCAGGTTGGCCACGCGAAAAAAAATCGCGAGGCCGCCAAAGGCGATGAGCAGTGCGGGCACTTGTGGATCATACCTGAGCGCACGGTTGAAAATGGGCTAAGGGGCCGCAACGAAATAACAGTAGCAGTCTGCCTGCCGATTCATCCCGACTGGCTTCGTTGCTCGTCGCTTACATGCCTTCGGGCATGCGCGCTCC
>JAYVQF010000138.1:0-2081 GCA_043777195.1 Thermoanaerobaculia bacterium | reverse complement strand
ACAGGCGGCGATGGAAAGCCTGCTGGCCCGCCCGGATGAAATGGTGCAGATTCTCTGCCGCTTCCGCCACAAGGACGGCCATTGGATTGACCTCGAATCGCGTGGCCTGAATCTGTTGAATGTGCCGGGCATCAACGCCATCGTCGCCAACTCCCGCGACCGCGGCGAGGAAGTGCGGGTGCAGCGGGCGCTTGAGCAAAGCGAAGCCCGTCTGGGTTCGCTGGTGCGCAATTCCTACGATCTCATCACCCTGCTCAGCCCGCAGGGCGAGATGCTGTATCACAGTCCCGCACTGGCGCGCATCATCGGCTTCTCCCCCGAGGAGCTCGCGGGCCGCAGTCAGATGGAGTTCGTTCATACCGACGACCGCGAATCCCTGCTGGCGAAAACCATGGAGCTGGTGCAATTCCCAGACCGCCGGTTGCAGGCGCTCTGGCGCTGCCGCCACAAAGACGGGCAGTGGATCTGGCTTGAATCGGTGGGAACCAATCTGCTCGCCGATCCCGCCGTCGCCGCGCTGGTCATTAATTCACGCGATATCACCGAGCGGCGGGCCGCAGAGGAGGGACTCGCGCGCGCCTTGCAGCGGCTGCGCCTGCACATTGAAAACGCGCCGCTCGCGGTCATCGAGTGGAGCCGTGAGAGTCGCGTCATCGCATGGAATCCCGCCGCGGAGCGGATGTTCGGCTATCCCGCGCACGCCGCCGCCGGCCGCGACGCGGAATTCATCGCGACTGACGCCAGCCGCGCGCAGATCGCCGAGATGTTCGCGCAGATGCTGCGCCGGGAGGGGGCCGGCGACAGCCCGGTGCTCGAACACCGCACCGGCGACGGCCGTCTCATTCAATGCCACTGGTTCAACACCCCGCTCATCAACCGCGAAGGCGAAGTCTTCGCCATCGCCTCGCTGATCCAGGATGTCAGCGAACTCATCCGCACCCGGCGCGAACTTGAGGAGTTCATCTTCACCACCGCCCACGATCTCAAGGCCCCGCTGCTCTCGGTCAAGGCCTTCGCCCAGCTGGCGTCGCGTGCGGCGGCCGGTCAAAGCGCGTTGGAAAGCCCTCTCGCGCGCGTCATCGGCAATGCCCGGCGAATGGAAACGCTGGTGAGCGGGGTGCTGGAATATGCCCGGCTCGGGTACCGTGACCGGCGCGATGAGTGGATCGCCCTGGAGCCTCTCACCCGCGCGCTCCTCGCCGCCGCCATCCCGCCCGATGACGACGCGGTCATCGAACTGGTCGGCCGCGACCGCCCGGCGCATGAACTGCTCATGGATCCGCGCGATTATGAGCGCCTGATCACCAATCTCCTGGGCAACGCCCGCAACTACCGCGACCCGCGGCGCCCGCTGCGCATCACGCTCGGGGTGGTGAAAGGCGAAAACGCACACGCCGGCTTCTACGCCATCTCCGTCGCCGACAACGGTGCCGGCATCGCCCCCGAACAGCACCAATACATCTTCCGCATGTTCACCAGACTCGGCGGCGAATCCACGGACGGTCACGGCCTCGGCTTGGCGATCGTCAAACGGCTCACCGAAGACTACGGCGGACGCATCACCGTGGAATCCCTCGGCCAAGGAACCCGTTTCAACCTCTGGCTCCCCGTCAGCCGCTTCAGAAGGGCGGACAAGGCGGGCGATGCCGGTAGTAATTGACGAGAGCGTCAGTCCGCCGCCGCGCCGGCCAGGGTTTGCAGGGATTCACTCTGGGGTTTTGCCGCGATGTAGAAGATCAGGGCCCCCGATTCGATGCGCCAGGAATCGGGCAGGTTGTATTCGGGCGGCGCACCATGTGCGGTGATTCCGCCGATGACGCGCACGCCGGTGGTTTCGTAGAGCCGGACTTCGCCCAGGGTTTTTCCGGTCAGCGGCGAACTGGGCGACACCGTCGCCTGATGGACGCGCACCGCATCGCCCGCCGCGCGCAGCATGACATCGAGAAAGCCCACGACATCGGGCCGCAGCGCCTGCGAGGCCATGCGCAGTCCGCCGATCTGGTTGGGCGACACGGTGAAATTCGCGCCGGCCTTTTCAAAGCGCGGCAAGCGGTGGGGATCGACGCATTTGGAAATGATGA
>JAYVQF010000137.1:0-2084 GCA_043777195.1 Thermoanaerobaculia bacterium | reverse complement strand
ATCTGGCGGCGCGAGTTTCCCGGGGACGGGGCCAGCCCGGACGACGAGGAAATTCTGCTGGAATTGAAACCGGCGTCGCCCGGGGAAAGCGCTGCGGTCGCGGCGCGCACCCTGCCCAGCATGGGCCGGAGCTTTCGTATTCGCGTGCAACTGACGCAGGCGCTCACATCCGGGGACAAGACCCTGGAGAATTCTGATTTCATCGCCCCCTTGGGCGACAGCGCGCGGGCGGAATACGACAACGTGACGGTGCGCATGGAAAAAAGCGCGATGCCCGGCAATGCTTCTGCGGATTTGCCGCCGACCCCCGGCGCAGCGGCCGGGTCCGGCTCCCCGGTGCCCCCCGAGGTGCGCACGGTAGGCAACCCGGGTTTGTTGATCGATCCGCAAACCGGAAAGTTCCCGGTTCCTGCGGCGGGCAGCGCGCCGACTCATGCCATGCCTGCCGAGGTTGTTCCAGCCGAAGTCGCCGTGGAGGATCACGACCGCATGCAGTTGAAGATCAGCGCGGAGACTGCGGCCAATCATCGCCTGCGCTACGCCGTCAACATCGAAGGCTCGATGGCTGCCCCTGCGGGTAAATCCGTGCCGCTGCATCTCGCGCGGGAATTCAGCGGCTACCGGCACGAGACGGCGCTGCTCATCATCAGCGCGCCCGGCGCCCTCTATCAGTACTCGCTCCGATTCGACCCGGACTGGCAAGAGGAAGAGGGCGAGGCCGGGACTTCGGCGGCGGATCGCGGCCTTGTGCTGGGAAAATGACTTGGCCATCACCAGCCCGAAGGATCCAGTTTTTTTCGTCCGCGAAATCCCGCTTCCATATCGTGATACCAGGCAATTTCCTCCTCGCCCAGACGCCAGCAGAGCAGCACCTCGCGTCCATTCAGGCGGGCGGGAAAATCAATCAGGCCGGTCACGGGATCTTGCAATCGCGCTCCGCTTTGTCCGATCAGGGCGATGATTTCGCCGTAGCGGGCGACCCGCAGGCCATGGGCAATGAGCCCGGGCTCCGCGCGTCCCCAGGCCGCCGCCGCGCTGAGTTGTTCCTCGTCGGGAGTCTCCCGCCGCATCTGCCGGATCAGCGCCGCCAGCTCGAACAAGAGCGGCCGTAGTTCTTCGAGGGTCTGCCGGGCCGTGGCAAGATCGAACAGCTTCGCCATGGTGAAAGTTTATCGTGCCATGCGCCGCAGTACGCTGCGAAGGTTCGTCGCCGTGAAATCCGGCGCCGGGTAAATTTTACGCACGCCTTCACGGCGCAGCGCCGCAGCCGTGGTCGCGCCCGGCACGAGAACGGGAAGCCCGCGCATTTTTTTGCGCCACGCGGGATGGATTGCGGCGCTGAAAAAACGCCACTGGCGCGGCGAACCGGCGATGAGGGCTGTGATGGCCTGCGAACGGAGCAGGGCGCTCGCGCCGCGCAGCGCGGAATCCGGCGCGGACGCATACACTCTCAGGAGGCGGATGTCAGCACCGGGAAATAACCGGCGCAGGGGGTGCAGCCCGGAACCCTCGTCCTCGGGAGACACAAGAGTGATGGCGGCTTTGGCCATCCGGAGTTCTGCCGGGCCGTTGCCGCGGATCTGCCGGACCAGCGCCGTAAAACCCCCTTCACGCGCCATCGCGATCACGCGGAACCCCGCAGCCCGCGCGGCTTGCGCGGTGGCCGGGCCGGCGGCGGCCGCGTGCGGTCGGCGCTGCGGCAGACGCGCGCGGGCTGCGGGGGAGAGCCGGCGAATGAATCCCGCCACCCCGCGCGGACTGGTGAAAATCGTCAGCACGGGAAAAGATTCAGGGTTCAGCGCCGCAGCGCGGCCGATGAATTTGAAGCGCATCGCCGGCAGCAGGACGGGGTGCCAGCCCGCCGCTTTCGCAATTTTCGCAACCGCTTCACCTTCCGCCCGCGGCCGCAGAATCAACAGGCGAGGCGCGTCGCCGGACATTCGCTTCAGACCCGCGCGCGCGATCGCCATTCGCATCACGCCAGGGCGCGGCGAAGCGCGGGCACGATGCGTCCCAGCGCCGCCGCGAGCGCATCCACGCCGGCCTCATCGGAGGAATCCCCCAGGGAAATCCTCAGGGCGCCG
>JAYVQF010000136.1:0-2101 GCA_043777195.1 Thermoanaerobaculia bacterium | reverse complement strand
CATCGGACCGGCGACGCTGGCGGTTTTTTCGCCTGCGCAGGGAGATTACGAAATTCTTTCCACCTCGCCGCTCTCGCTGATTGTCGGTCCTCAGGCTGAGGAACAAGCCACGCCCCTGAGGCCCCTGCTGCCACCGTTTCCGGGGCGCCGGGGGCTGGTGCTTGCGGCTGCCGCCGCATTGATCGTCCTCTTGGGCGGCGGGCTGCTACAGGCGATCTATTTCTCCCCGGCGGGCCGCGCCCTGCGGGCCGCGCCTGCGGAGGATGCCTCACCCGAACAACTCGCGCTCTGGCTGCGCGGCGCGCTGAATCATTATCTTCCTCCGTCGCTGCACAACGCGCCGTTGCCGACTCAGGCGGAAAAAGTAGCCGGTCCCGCCGCCCGCAATCTTTGCGAACAACTGGACCGGGCACGATTCTCCAGTGCCGCGCCGCCGCCGCACCGCAAGCTGAAGAAATTAATCGCCCGCTGCCGGTGGATGCGCGTCGCGTCGCGGCCTTTATAATCCCCCTTTAGTGAAGCACGAAGGTCTTTTGATTCTTGAAGATGGCGACATCTTCGAGGGCCGGTTTCTGGGCCGGCCGGGCGAAACCATTGGGGAAGTCGTTTTCGCCACCTCGCACACTGGCTACCAGGAAATGCTCACTGACCCGAGCTTCAACGGGCAGATTCTCACACTGACCCAGCCGCACATCGGCAATTACGGCATCTTTGAAGCCGCCAATCAATCCGCAAAGATTCAGGCGGAAGGCTTGCTGGTGCGTCGCTACACGCCTTACTCGGCCTCCAATCAGCCGGAACAGCAATTGCACGAATGGCTCGACGCCCAAGGAAAATTTGCGCTGGAAGGGCTCGATACCCGGCGGTTGACCTTGAAACTGCGCGACGGCGGCAGCCAATACGGTCTCATCGTGCCCAAGGAAAAATTCGACCTGAAATCCGCAAAAGCCCGCCTGAAAACGACGCAGAAAATGGTCGGCGCCAATCTCGCGCGAGTCGTTTCCACTAAATCCCCCTATGAATTCGAAGCGAAAGGGGGGCGGCGCATCGCGGTCATTGACTACGGCGTCAAACGCGCCATCCTGCAAAACCTCGCGCGCGCCGGCTTCGCAGTGACGGTCTTCCCCTGGAACAGCGGCTTCGACAAGATTAAAAAAGAAAACTACGACGCCCTCTTCCTCGCCAACGGGCCCGGCGATCCCGAGCCGGTCGAGCCCGGCATCAAGCTGGCCCAAGCCGCCATCGGCAAGCTGCCCGTCTTCGGCATCTGCCTCGGCCACCAGATCATGGGCCTGGCCCTGGGCGCAAAAACCTACAAACTGAAATTCGGCCACCGCGGCGCCAATCAGCCGGTGCTGGCGCTCGACGGAAAGACGGTGAAGATCACCGCGCAAAATCACGGCTTCGCAGTGGAGGGTAATTCACTGAAGAAGGCGGGATTGGAATTAACTGAAATCAATCTCTCAGATGACACCGTGGAAGGCTTCAAGCACCATGAAGAAATCTACGAATGCGTGCAGTATCACCCCGAAGCTTCGCCCGGCCCCCACGACACGCGGAATTTCTTCACGCGGATGAAATCGGAGACCGAGCGGTTTTGGAAGGGGCGGAGATGAGTGTGCGCCATGCCTAAACGCACCGACATCAAGAAAATCCTCATCATCGGCTCCGGCCCGATCGTCATCGGGCAGGCGTGCGAATTCGATTATTCCGGGGTGCAGGCGCTCAAGGTGCTGCGCACGGAGGGGTACGAGCTCGTCCTGATCAACAACAACCCGGCGACGATCATGACCGACCCGGAGTTTGCCGACCATACATACATTGAACCCTTGACGCCGGATTTTGTAGAGCGGGTAATTATTAAAGAAAGACCGGATGCGCTGTTGCCGACGCTGGGCGGGCAGACCGCGCTGAACCTCGCGTTGAAACTGGCGAAAGACGGCACGCTGGAAAAATATGGCGTGCAGATGCTGGGCGTCAACCCGCATGCGATCGAGATGGCGGAAGACCGGCTGCTGTTCAAGCAGGCGATGGATGAGATCGGGCTGAAGTCCGCTGATTCCTTCTATATCGGTTCAATGGATGAAGCGCTCAAGGCCGC
>JAYVQF010000135.1:0-2106 GCA_043777195.1 Thermoanaerobaculia bacterium | reverse complement strand
GATTTGTGGGGGATTGACGGCATCCCCGTGGAAGTGGAAGTTGACATCCGCGCCGGCATGAACCACTTTGATGTGGTCGGGCTGGCTGACGCCGCCGTTAAAGAGGCGCGCAACCGCCTGCGCGCCGGACTGGCGAATGCCGGCTGCGATCTGCCCTATGACGCGATCACGGTGAATCTCGCCCCGGCCGACTGCAAGAAAAGCTCGGCCGGGCTCGACCTGCCGATGGCAGTGGGGCTGTGGGCGAAGGTGATGAATATCCCCGATGAAGCGACCCGGCGGTTTCATTTTTTCGGTGAACTGGCGCTCGATGGCGGCCTGCGGCCGGTGCGCGGCGCCCTGGCGCTGGCGGCTGCGGCGCGCGCCGCCGGAGGCACCCGTTTGATCGTGCCGATGGAAAATGGCCCGGAAGCCGCGCTGATTGAGGGGCTGGCGGTGTTCGGCGCGAAGCACCTGCGCGAGGTCGCCGCAGCCCTGAAAGGCGGACCGGCCCTGCCGCGCATGAGCCCGCCGCCGCTCTTGCCGCCCGAGGGAGCTTCCGGGGAGGGGGGCGCGCCCGATTTTGCGGATGTGCGCGGACAGGCTCTGGCCAAGCGCGCGCTCGAGGTCGCGGCGGCGGGCGGTCACAACTTATTGCTGGTCGGCCCGCCCGGGGCGGGGAAGTCCATGCTGGCGCGGCGGCTCCCCTCCATCCTTCCCGCGCTGACGGCGGAAGAAGCCCTGCTGGTGACCCGCATCCATTCGGTGGCCGGGGAATTGCCCGCCGGCGCCACGGTCTTGATTCGCCACCCGCCCTTTCGCGCGCCCCATCACACGGTGTCCCAAGTGGGGCTGATCGGCGGCGGCAGCTGGCCGCAGCCGGGGGAAATTTCCCTCGCGCATGCCGGCGTACTATTTCTGGATGAGGCCCCTGAATTCGGCCGGCGCACGCTGGAAGTGCTGCGCCAGCCTCTGGAGGAAGGCCAGGTGCGCATCGCGCGGGCGCGCCGCCGCGTGGAATTTCCCGCGCGGGTGATGCTGGTGCTCGCCGCCAATCCCTGCCCTTGCGGTCACGCCGGTTCGCCGGGCGGCCGCTGCGCCTGCTCCCCCATGATGATTCAGCGCTACCTCGGACGCTTGTCGGGTCCGCTGCTCGACCGCATCGATCTGCTGGTGGAGGTGCCGCGCCTCCCGTTTGAGGAATTGCGGCGGCCGGCGGGCGAAACCTCGGCGCAGATCCGGGCCCGCGTCGAAAGCTGCCGCACATTGCAGCGCGAGCGGTATGGCGGCGCCAAAGCGAACGCGATGCTGGAAGGGCGGGCACTTCGCGAATATTGCCGGCTGGATGGCGCGGGAGAAAAGTTGCTCCGGCGGGCGGTAGAATCACTGGGACTTTCGGCGCGCGGCCATGACCGGGTGCTGAAGGTGGCCCGCACCATCGCCGACCTGGAGACCGCCGCCGTGATCGCGCCCCATCACCTGGCCGAGGCCATACAATATCGGCGGCTGGAGCGTGGCGTGGGCTAAGCAAATTTCACCCTGGGTATGCAGTTAATATAGTAGGGGTAATCCTAGTTGCACTCCCACGCGGATATGTTAGAATTACGCCCTGTCAGTTCACCCAAGACCCAAAATCTAATTATCTTGTTCCGATCAGGAGCAAGGAGGACATATGCGCAAGATTATGCTCGTTTCCGCCCTATTGGGTGCCGCACTGCTGGCCAAAGCCGGCGATGCTCCCACCCTGTCTGGCCCCAACATCAGCGGCAACTTCTACTTCACCAATCCCGATCACGACCTGACCACGATCGTCAAAGACTCATACGGTCTCGGTCTGCGCTTCGGCTACTCCTTCAACAGCCTGATTGAATGGGATATTGGCGGCATCTACACCAAGCACGGTTTCCGCAACCGTCCCGTTGCTTTCCGGAACGCCTACGGCGTGCCGGTCACCGATAGCCTGGGTCGGGTTCTGTATTCCGCCGACCCCAAGTTGTCGTACTGGGCGGTCACCACCGACCTCAACTTCCACTTCCATCCGTGGAACAGCCGCAGCAGCATTTACCTGGGCGGCGGCATCGGCTACAACAACATGAAGAGTGACATGCCGAATACCTTCGGCTATGG
>JAYVQF010000134.1:0-8102 GCA_043777195.1 Thermoanaerobaculia bacterium | reverse complement strand
GAGCCTTTGGGCGGAGCTTAGCTCCGCCCCTACACAGGGATCGCGAAGTGTTCCATAAATTCTTAAAGCAACGCCGGAGAACATTGAACCCCGGCTGGCTAGTCGCGCTCATCCGGGACAATTTATAATCCCGTCCCGCTCCATTGGGGAGTCGCCAAGCGGTAAGGCATCGGCCTTTGGCGCCGACATTCGTAGGTTCGATCCCTACCTCCCCAACCAGCCAGCACATTTTACGGCAAATAACCACTGGCTAAACCTGACGGGATCCCCGCTCGCGTTGCGCTTGCGCGCGCACAATTATTATCCACGCGTTTTGATATGCAAATCCTGGAGCTGCTGATCCGTGACGGTCGAAGGCGTCTCCACCATGAGATCGGCGGCTTGCGAGGTTTTGGGGAAGGCGATGACTTCGCGCAGGGAATCGGCGCCGCACAGGAGCGCGCACAGGCGGTCGAAGCCGAGGGCGATGCCGCCGTGCGGCGGGGTGCCGTAGGAGAGTGCTTCGAGCAGGAAACCGAATTTGTCCTGCATCTGAGCGTCATCAAGGCCGATGCGGCGGAAGAGGGTTTTCTGTAGTTCCGCGTTGTGGATGCGGATGGAGCCGCCGCCCAGTTCGATGCCGTTGAGGGTGATGTCGTAGGCGCGCGCGCGGATGGCGAAAGGATCGCTGTTCGCGTCGGCCAGCGCCGCTTCGTGCGCGGGCGCCGGCGCGGTGAAAGGATGGTGCGCCGATTTGGGCGAGCCGTCGTCCATTTTTTCAAAGAGCGGGAAATCCACCACCCAGAGGAAATTGAAGACGCCGTGCGGGATTACTTTTTCGCGCCGTGCGACCTCCTGGCGCACCGCGCCGAGTCCCTTGAGCGCGCTATCGCTGTCGTCGGCACAGAAGAGAATGGCGTCGCCCTTCTCAGCACCGCTGCGGATGAATTCCGCCTGCATGCTGTCGGCGGTGAATGATTTCGCGACCGAGCCGCTGATACCCTCTTCACCCCACTTGAGAAAGGCCATGCCACCTGCGCCGTGCTTTTTCGCAAGTTCAGTCAGACCGTCGAAATCCTTGCGCGAATATTTCGCGCCGCCGGGGACGCGCAGGCCGCGCACGCTGCCGCCTTCGGCGAGGGCCTTCTTGAAGAATTCGTTGTCGCCGGCCGCCGCCCAATCGTCATGGCGGCTGAGCTTGAGTTCATAGCGCAGATCCGGGCGGTCGGAACCGTAATTCTCCATCGCCTCGGCATGGCCCATGCGGCGGAAGGGAATCTGGATCTCGTGGCCGGCTTCATGCCACAGGGTTTTCAGCAGCCCTTCGATGAGGGTGATGACGGTTTCCTCGTTGGGGTAGCTGATCTCGAGATCGATCTGCGTGAATTCGGGCTGCCGATCGGCGCGCAGATCCTCGTCGCGGAAACAGCGCACGATCTGGAAATAACGGTCATAGCCCGCCATCATCAACAGCTGTTTGAAGAGTTGCGGCGATTGCGGCAGGGCGAAAAATTTACCGGCATGGACGCGGGAAGGAACGAGGAATTCGCGCGCGCCCTCGGGCGTGGATTTGTAAAGAAAGGGCGTTTCGATTTCGAGAAAGCCGAGGCCGGACAAATAATTGCGGGCGGCCAGGGCGAGGCGGTGGCGCAGGGTGAGATTTTTTTGCAGGGCCGGCAGGCGCAGATTCAGGTAGCGGTATTTGAGGCCGAGATCCTCCGAGACCTGGGCTTTTTCGTCGATGGGAAAGGGGGGAACCTCGGCGCTCGCGAGGATTTCAATTTTTGTCGCGCGCACCTCGACCGCACCCGTGCGCATCTGCGCGTTGATCGCGCCGGCCTCCCGGGCGAGGACTGTGCCTTCGATGGTGATCACGAATTCGCTGCGCAATCCCTTGGCGATCTTGTGCAGTTCCGGGGAATCGGTCTGCTCGACGACGATCTGCACCTGGCCTTCGCGGTCGGCGAGGCCGATGAAGGTTAGTCCGCCCATCTCGCGCACCGAGCGCACCCAGCCGTTGAGGCGCACCGTCTGCCCGACGAGCGCGTCATTCACCTCGCCGCAATAATGCGAACGGGGATGGGCGAGGGGGAGGGCGGCGGCGGGGGAGGGCATGGAGGCACCTGGGATTGGGGTCTAGGGTCTGGGGTCTAGGTTCTGGCGACGGGGGTCTGGGGGGAATCGGGGGACGGCGAACGGTTCAGGAATTCTTTCAGTGCGATATGCACTTGCGCGCGCGGGATCACTTTCTGCTCGCCGGTGAGCATTTGTTTGAGGGTCAGGGTGTGGTTGGTAATTTCTGTTTCGCCGATGATGAGGGCGAAGGGAATCTGGTTGCGGGCGGTCAATAAATCGACATCGCTGAATAATTTTCCGGCCCATTTGAATTGCGGGCCGAGCGGGCCGGGCTTGGGGGAGAGATAGGTTGGAATTTCCGCGCCGCGCAGTTCCCCCGCGATCTCGATCGCCTCTTCGGCTGCCGCCTCAGCGGGGTCGAAGAGAATGGCGCACAGCGCGCTGGCTGCGGGGCGCGCAAGCTGCGCATGGTCGAGCGCGAGAACCAGTCGATCCAGACCGATGCCAAACCCGAAGCCGGGCAGCGCAGGGCCGCCGAGTTCCTTCATGAGATCGTCGTAGCGGCCGCCGCCCAGCAGGGCGTCCTGCGAGCCGAGCCCTTCCCCGCTCACCTCGAACGCGGTGCGCCGGTAATAATCAAGGCCGCGCACGAGATTGGGATTTTCATGGAACGGCACCCCTTCGCGCGCGAGCGCGGCCTTGAAGTCGCAGTGGTGCGCGGCGCAGGACTCGCACAGATGCCCGGTGATGCGCGGTGCGTTCGCATAGATCGCCCGGCAATTTTCATTCTTGCAGTCGAGGCAGCGCAGGACATTGCGCGCAAAACGCTCGTGACATTCGGCGCACAGCTGTTCCCAATTCGCCTGGATAAAAGCGCGCAGAGTGCCGAGATAAGCAGGCTGGCAATTCTTGTCGCCGATGGAATTGATCGCCAGCCGCAAATCATTCAGTCCGAGTTCGCGCAGGAAACTGAAGAGCATGGCGATGACTTCGGCTTCCAGCGCGGGCGGCACTTCGCCGATGACTTCCGCACCGATCTGGTGAAACTGCCGGTAGCGACCCTTCTGCGGCCGCTCATAGCGGAACATCGGGCCCAGGTAATAGACGCGCTGGTGCAGGAGTTTTTCCGCCAGACCGTTTTCAATCAGCGCGCGCATGACCGGCGCGGTGCCTTCAGGGCGCAGGGTCAGCGAGCGGCCGCCGCGGTCGGTGAAGGTGTACATTTCCTTGTTGACGAGGTCGGTGCCCTCGCCCACGCCGCGCGCGAAAAGATCGGTGGATTCGAAAATCGGGGTGCGGATTTCCGTGAAGCCATGACGCGCGAATATTTTCCGCGCCGCTGATTCGACGCGCTGATAGAGATCCACGCGCGGCGCGGCCAGATCGAAGGTGCCTTTCGGGGCGCTGAGTTTCGCCATGGGGGCGCCATTTTAGCGGTCGCAGAGAAAAAACTCGGGGATGCGCCCGATGGCCGAACCGCGCGCGATTTGCTAGAATCATGCGCCGTAAACATGATCACCCCCCTTAAACCCGCCCCCGCGCCCCCGCCTGCTTCGCCCCTCGCGCCCCATCCGGCGACTCCGCATGGCGTGGCGCCCGCAGCCGCGCCGAAAGAACGCAAGCTGACCACCGTCTCCTTGCGCTGGATTCTCATCTTCGCGTTGACCGGTCTGGGCATCGCCCCGATCGCGGTTTACATGCTCTCCTTCGTCCCCAAAGCGCGGGCAAAGATTGAAAGCGACACCCGGGAGAAACAGGCGCAGACCGCTTCGACGACCGCGTTGATTGACGGCAGCCTGGCCGGCCAGGAACGCGATCTGCGGCAAATCGCCGCGGTCTTTGCCATGTACAACGGCCGCGCGGATCGCAAGGAGAAGGTCGGGGAATTGCTCACCAATCAATTCCTGACCCGCTCACTGACTTCGAAGATGCCCTATCTGGCTTTTCTGGATGAGAATGGCACCCGGCTTTTTGAGGCGCACCCGCAAGGCGCGCTTTCCGGGCTCAGCCAGACGCCTCAGCTGGCGGCCGCGCTCGATTCGTTGCAGTCGGGCGCGTCCGGCAATTTTGCCGACGCCCGCATCGTCAAAGCCGGCGCAGATGGCTACCGGCTCATCCGCATTCCCATCCGCAGCGGTTCGGGCGGCGAATCGCAAGCCGGTTCGCTGATTGGGCTGTTCGACCTGACCGATCTGAGCGCCACCCTGTCCGAACAATTTCAAGGCGGCGACATGGGCTTTGCGCTGGTCCTGAAAAACGGCGATGTGCTCATGCACGGCGGCGGCGCGGTGGCCACCACCATCGGTGAAAATCTGCAAAACGACCCGCTTTTCACCAAGTTCCGCGCTGCCGACGGTTCGTTGCCGCGCGGCGTCCTCAATGTCCGCGATCTGGCGCGAACCGGAATCAGCGGGCCGCAGAAATTGCTGGTGACCTATGCGCCCACCCGCACTGGCGATCTCGGCCTCATCATCCTGTCCGATCAGCGCTATATTTTCAAGGAGACGGATGAATTGCAGCAAAGGCTGCTGTGGCTGGGTGGGCTGATCGCGCTGATCGCCATTGTCACCGGGCTGATTCTCGCGCAGATCGTGCTGGGGCCGGTTAATTCCCTGCAAATTGCGGTTCGCACCATAGCCGGCGGCGACTTCACCGCCAAGGTGCCGCGCTCCCCCTTCACCGAGCTGGACGAACTGGGCGGCAATTTTCGCCACATGGAAGGCGAGGTGATGCGCCTCATCGGCGATCTGTCGGTTGCCGCAGAGACCAATAAAAATTTATTCATCGGCACGGTGCGCGCCATCGCCAACGCGCTCGATGCGAAGGATCCCTACACGCGCGGCCACAGCGAACGGGTCGCGCGCTACGCCAAAGTGCTGGCGCTGGAACATGGGCTGCCGGCGGTCGAAGTCGAACTCTGCGAAATTTCCGCGCTGCTGCATGACATCGGCAAGGTCGGCGTCGAGGATGCCATTCTGCGCAAGCCCGCCGCGCTCACCGAGGCGGAATTCGAGATCATGAAGCTGCATCCCGGGCGCGGTTCGCAGATACTCGGCGCCATCGCGGAGATGAAGAACATCATTCCCGGTGTGCGCGGCCATCACGAACGCTGGAGCGGCGGCGGCTATCCCGATAATCTCGCCGGCGAGAAAATCTCCATCCAGGCGCGGCTGGTGTCGGTCGCGGACACGCTGGACGCCATGACCACGGAACGGCCCTATCAAAAAGCCATGTCCATGACCGTTTCAGCCTCCCGCATCAATCAATTGGCGGGAAAATCCTTTGATCCCGCCGTCGTCGAGACTTTCAACCGCGCCTACCAAAAGGGGCTGTTCACCGCCACCGTGAACGAAAAGAAACTGATCATTCCCAAAAACCGGCCGCAGGTGGCCTGAGGCCTTTCCCCTGAATATCCCGTCACGCCGGAAATGCGGAGGATAACCCGTGAACAGTGCGCTTGACGAAGGGAATATTATCGGGGCTTGATCGTATCAAAAGCGAGGTAATCCCATGCTGCGCCCATCCTTCATCCTGCTGCCCGCCACCCTGCTTTTCATTCAAGGCTGCGCCTCATCCGAGGAATACCGCGCCCGGACTTCCTCTGAAACCGCCCGCGCCGGCAATGCGGCGACCGCGTCAGACTCGGCGACGGCCGGCACCGGCCCGACCACGACGAATCGGCCGTTGGCGCTCATGCACCGCTCCAAACCCTATGCTTACAGCGCCGAATCGGGCGGTCTCACCTTGGGCGCGGATGCCTCGCAAGCCCACTTGCAGCTGGAAGGCAAAGACAGCTACCTGCCGCTCGGCGTCGTGATCGTCAATCGCAGCAAGGTGGATCTGCTGCTCGCGCCGCAAAGCTTCAGCTACCGCAAAGGAGAGGACGGCGAATGGCAGCCGCTCCCCAGCTACGAAGAGGTTCGCCGGACCACTTTCCCCAGCAGCACCGTGCGCCGGCAGTTGTATGAAAACGACGCCTTCTCAACCCGCATTGCCTACAGCGCCATGCGCCGCGTGCGCTTCTCCCCCTATCCGGATACCGCCAATATTCGCGTAGAAAATACCGCCCTGTCCAGTCTCTCCTATGGCTGGTTCACGCTGTACATTCCGAATCCCGGCATGGCCGGGGCGGCCGGAAATCATTACCTGCGCTATATCGACAGCGAGCGGCATGCGGAAGTCGTCGTGGCTTTCCCGCTGGTTGAAGTGAAGCACTAAAGTGAAGCATTAATTAATCAGCGGATTCCGTCCGTGCGCCAGCGCATTGCCAGCCTATTGGCGGCCTGTTTCGCGCTGGGCTGCGCGATGGATGCGCCTGCGCCGCCGAGCGGCGTAGGCGCGCAAACCGCATCAGCCAGCGCCAACGCGGGCGTCGCCTCTGCCGCTGCGCCGATCTCCGCAGCCCGGGTGGGAGAACTATCACGGACGCTGGAAAAAATTCGCGGCCGGAAATTCAAACGGGAAGTCGCGGTCAATTTCGTCACCTTCGCGCAGCTGCGTCCCCGCCTGGTCGCGCTGTTCGATGCGGAGATGCCGGCGGAGCGGCTGCGAATGGAAACGGAATATCTGCATGCGCTCCGGCTGCTGCCGGCGGGCGCCGAACTGCGCAAACTCTATTTGCAATTGCTCAGCGCGCAGGTGGTCGGGCTGTACGACCCCGCCAGCCGGGCGCTTTTCGTGGTGACGGACTATCAGGCGGCGGGCGGCGAATCCTCGTTGCACGGACTCTCCGGCCTCAATCTGACCGACATCGCCATCGTGCACGAACTCGATCATGCGCTCAGCGATCAATATTTTTCGCTGGATGAAAGGTTCAGGAAAGTTCGCGGCCGGCGCGATGCGGAGGCTGCGCTGCAGGCGCTGGTTGAAGGCGAAGCGACTCTAGCCATGGTGCAATTTGCCCTGCGCGAAACGCTGGGGAATGGCGCCATTTCCGGGAGCGATCCGGACGCCGAAGGTGAATTACTGGCGACCGTCGCAGGCCAGCTCGATCCTGGTTCCCTCATGGGACTGACTGCGGGGGATCCGTCGCTGCGCGATATGCCGCCGTTTCTGGTGCAGCGACTCGCCGCCAGCTATGCCGACGGGTTGCAATATTGTCTGCGCGCCTGGCGCCAGGGCGGATGGGCGGCGGTGGACGCGCTTTATCTGAAGCCGCCCGAGACCACCCGCGAAATTCTCGATGATGTAACGCAGCCCGAGGCCCTCAACCCCGGGGCAATATTGCGCGAACCGGATTGCGCGCCTAGCACTGCCGCCTTGCGCGAATCGCCGGGCGCGCAGGATATCCGCTTATGGTCATTCATTCAGACCGGCGAATCCCCCCGGGCCGCCGGCCCGCCACTCGTCGGGGACAGCCGTCTGGCGATCTGCAACCAGGCGAACGGCGCCCGGGAATTGCGCTGGATCGTGGCGTGGAATTCCAGCGCGCCGCCCGCCGCGCTTCGCCGCGCCGCGCGCAAGGCGTGGCCGGCCTCCAAAATTGACTGGAAGCCGGGCCAGCCGCTGCTGATCATCGCGGCGCTGTAGAGGAAACCCCCGATTATCTGGCGATATTTCAGGAACACTGTCTGCGGGCCGGGGACCCGGGTCTTTTGAATTCTCAGGGGCTTTCTTGAATTCAACACCGTGCTTGAATTCAACACCATAATCCGGTGCCTGATCCGCCGCCGCTGCCGGAAGCAGGATGGCTTGCTGCGGAATACTCAGCCGCGCTGCTTTGACTTTTCTTCCTTCTTGGCGCGAAATTCCGCAACCTGGTTGCCGCCGACTTCCACGGTTTCATGTTCGGTCGCCAAGAAGCTCTGGGGAAATAATTTTTTGGCGTCTCGTTCGATGTCCGCAAGTTCGCGGTCGCTGTGGAACGGGTCGTGATGGAAGATGGCCATCCGTTTGACTTTTGCGGCGATGGCGATGCGCGCGCCGGCGGAGTAGGTGCCGTGGCCCCAGCCCCGTTTTTCGCCGATTTCACGCTCGGTGTACTGCGCGTCAATGACCATCAGGTCGGCGTCGCGGGCGGCGGAGATGATGTTTTGATCAAAGCGGCC
>JAYVQF010000133.1:0-8113 GCA_043777195.1 Thermoanaerobaculia bacterium | reverse complement strand
CAGAAGAGGGGTTGAGCCGGTTGATTTCTGGGATTTCATGGCGTCACCTTTGAAAAATAAATTAAAATAAATTATTAAATCGTCGCGGCCAAGTCCGGTCGGTTTATTTTCCCGCGTCGTCGGAGGGGGTGACCGTAATCTGGTCAACGACACTCTTGACGCCGCCGGTTGCGCGGGTGATGCTCACTGCTTTGTCCCGGCGCGTTGCGCCGGCGACACTGCCGGACAGGGTGACGGCGCCAGCCTTGGCCTCGATATTAATTTTCAGCGCATGCACCCCGGTCATCGCGAGCAGTTTGCTTTTGATCTTGGTTTCGAGCAGTGCATCCTTGATTTCGTTGCTGCTGTCCACTGCTGCGGCTTTGGCGGCATCGGCCTTGGCGTGAGTGTCGGGAACCACGGTGATGTTGTTGACCACGCTTTTAACACCATCCGTTGACCGGGCCAGGGAGGCCGCGAGATCAAGATTTTCCCGCTTCTCGACTTCACCCGTGAGGGTGACGGTGCGCCCTACCGTGTCGATGTGAATGCGCAGGGCATCGGAAGTTTTGATGTGGGTGAGGATCTTGCTGCGAACCTTCGTAGTCAAGGCCGCTTCTTTCACCCAATCACGGGCGGGTGCTGTCTCGGACTTGACCTTGGCGGCCGCCCGCTCGGGGGATGCCGCGCGGGTCGGCGCCGGATGGCAGGTGAGCAGCGCCGTGGCCAGCGCGAAAGTGAGGGTGTGGACGGGTTTAATTGAAAACATGGGAGCCTCCTTCTTGAATAAAATGGGATCAAATAAAATGGGATCGAATGAAATGGCTTGATGATAGTTGCTAACCCAACTGCATCCATCGATGAGGGGCGTTTTTAGTTCGCGTCGCTGGTTGCGGGCTTGCCCGACTTTGCTTCTGAGCAGCAGCTGTCACCAGGGGTGGCTGCGGCGGTGGCGGGAATTTCAGTGGTCGCGCAGCTGCTGGCGTCTGTGGTACCCGACTTGGGCGTTGTGGCACAGCTTCCGGAGTCAAGAGATTTTTTCTCGTCGGTGGCCGAAGCAGTGCAGCTGCCTGAGTCTCCGGGTTCGCCATGGGCGGGCTTCGCAGAAGCGCAGGAGGTCTCGCTGGTCGCCTTCACCGGGATCGCCGACGCACCCGTCGCGGAAATGCCAAGGGCGCCAGGCTGCTCGGACGGGTTGGCTTCAGTCGAGGGAACGAGAATGATTTCAGACATGGCGTGAACTCCTTGGGAGCGGACGGTGGCACATTGTGACTGCGATAAAGCTCCCGGTACCGGGCGGAGTCTTTATCGATTTCTGTTGTAATTATGGTTTGATTCTTTTTTAATGATCGTAGGATTACCGCTCGGACGGGGTAGGAATTGTCCGATAAAATTGTTCCCGTCATTCACCGCACGCGCGCATTCACCGCACACGCGAGTCAAGCCTGCGGTCATTTCGTATCGGTATCGAATGATGTGATCTGCATCTGGTCATGCACTGCAAGAACCCCGGGGAACTGGCGGGCGATGCGCATCGCCCGGTCGCGATGAGCGCGGTCGGGCAATTCTCCCGACAAGTTGACGACTCCGGCTGCGGATTCAACTTCAAGCGCATACGACGACTTTCCGATCTGAGCGTACAGCTCATTCTTGATCTGAGCCTCGATGAGCGCATCACTCAGCAAATCTTCGTCCTGTACCGCTGCCGCCGGAGCCTGCGCGGGTTTGGCTTCTTCCGGCGTCTGCACAAGTCGGACGGCTGCTAGGCGGACGCCCGAGCCGGGCTTAGCCGCAGTCCGCGCATTACGGAGCTTTTTTTTGCCCCCGACGGAGCGCGAGGCGGGTACCGCCGGCGCCGCACTCGTCGCGCTGCTTTGCGAATCCGGTTTGGCGTGGGCATGCGCAGTGCAGGTCAGCGGAGCCGGCCTGGCTTCGGTACCCGGTTCGCCCGCTTTTACCGGAATAATAATTGCGGCGCCCAAGAGTGTAGAAAGCGCAGCAGAATAGAACCATTGATTTGTTGACATTAAAGTAACTCCAGTTGCTCGCGGGCGCTTGCGCGGTATATATGCGGCGATATTCGCCGTCAAAGTGAAACGATGGTTTTCCGCGCGCCTGCTACGACCTTTATTTGCCGCCCGACCCGGCGGGTTTTCCGGAGGCATCGAAAATTTGCCCCGCGCCGGAGTGAACCGGCAATTCAGCGGTGACGCAGGTGTCGGGGCTCGTGCCCGAGCTCGTGCCGGAATTGTCATTAGCGCCGGCATCGGGGCCGGCATCAGGATAGATGCTCATGGAATACCGGCCATCGGGCGCCTGTTTTTTTGCGATCAGGGGCAAGGGCGTGCCGCTGAAATCAACGACCTCGCCAGCCTGCTCGGCGGGGTTGATTCCGGAAGTATGATTCAGATTGATTTCGGTCATCATGGAAAGTTCCTTGCGAAAGAGTCAGACTTGTCGCATCGCGGCGGGTTTGCTGCTTTACATGACTAATGATGCCTGCTGGGCGCCCTTTTCTCCATAGGAATTACCTCCGTTCACCGGTAGGACTTATCTTATACACGGATATTCGTCATGACGGGTTCGGGCGCTGTTTGCGGGAGGACGACCCGAGTCATTTTTTGTTTTTCTTTTTGCCGACTCGTTTCCGGGGACGGACATGAGCTCCCAAAATGCATCGCGGGGCGGGGGCGCCTGAAGACAGACACCCTCGCCCCTGATGAAATACGCGGAACGGAGCGAGCCGGACGGCCTGGCTTGGGCCGGCCAGTGCGCGCGCTACAGCCTGCGGATCAGATGCACGATCAGCAGCAGAATAATGGCGCCGATGCTCGCGGTGATCAGGCTGCCAAGCCAATGCGGGCCACCTACCACGATGTGCAGATAACCGAACATCCAGCCGCCAATGAAGGCACCAATGATGCCGATGACCAGGTCCATCAGGATGCCCGAGCCGCTGTGGTTGACAATCTTGCTGGCAATAAAGCCAGCCACGATGCCGACGATGATCCAAAAAAAGATGTACTCTGCGCTCATGATTTTTCTCCTGTTTTTTTTTACTGGCCTTACCGATTTGAATTTTAAGCACGATGTATGATTGTGTATGTTACGGTTGGGTTACAAACATTCGCGTTCATCAGGAAACGGCGCGGGTCGGGGCGCGCCGTTATTTTCAGCGTCGGTGGAAATTCCGTTGTCCTGGCTCACGCCCGGCTTGAGGATCATGGCGCCGTCCCCCTCATCAAGCCGCGGCGGGGGATCCGCGAGCGGGGGCGTTGCCGGTTGGGGATCGCTCGGGGGGGTGACGGGATTGATCGGGGGCATGGGGGTGATGGGCGTCACGGGTTTTTCCGCCGGATGGCTGCCGGGAGGATTGACCTCGGGAACGGGGAGCGGTTTGGGTTCGGTTTTCATGGGTGAAATCTCCGGTGAATGATGGGGTGTCACGAATTTTTTGCATTCAAGCAAACCATTCAGATGCACCCCAATAGTGGGTTTTCCACGGTTGAAAAGCACTAGGAGAAATCTTCAATACCCCGTAGGATTTGACTCAGCGGACGGCCGCCATCCGGCTCGTCAGCCCCGCGTCGGAACGGCGATCACTTCTTTCACCACCGCCACCGGTTCCGCGCCGGGCTCCGCTTCCACATGCGACTGATGATTTTTGGAATACACCTGGGTGAATTTCGCGCCCATGTAGAAAATCTGCGCGGAGTAAAAAACCCAAAGCATCATGACTACCAGCGATCCGGCCGCCCCGAACGCCGAGGTGTCGTTGCTCCACACGAAGTACAGGACGGTCAACAATTTGCCCAGGGTGAAAAACAGGGAGGTCATGATCGCGCCCATCCAGACATCCCGCCAGGGAATTTTCACATCCGGAAGGATCTTAAAAATCATGGCGAACAGCACGGTGATGACGACGAAGGAAATCCCCATATTGATTTCCTGCCAGAGGGTCTGCTGCCCGGCCAGCATCCCGGACATCAGGGTATCGGCCGAAGAAAGCACGGTGCTGATCAGCAGCGAGGCCAGGAGAAGCAGTCCGATGCCCACGATGAGCGCGAAGGAGAGGAGGCGGTCCTTGAGGAAATTCCACAGCGCGCGCCCGGGCACCCGGCGCACGCCCCAGATCAGGTTGAGCGCGTCCTGGACTTCCACGAACAGGCCGGTCGCGCCGATGACGAGCAAAATCGTCGCAATGACCGTTTGCCAGACGCCGGTTGCCGTTTTGTGGGGCGAATTCACCAGCGTCTGCAGGGTGGCGCTGACATCGCTGCCGAGGAAGCCCGACATGAGATTGAAGAGCCCGTCCTGCGCCGCTTTCTTGCCGAATAAAAGCGAGGCCATCGCCAGAACGATCACGAAGAGTGGCGTGATGGCGAAGAGGGTGTAGTACGCGAGCGCCGCGCCCAGCCGGGCCAGGCCCTGGTCAATCCATTCATTCACGGTTTCCTTGACGATCTTGAAGAAATCTTTTGAGGTGTGGGGCATGGAAGCGTCCTGGGGGCAGGAGGATAAAGAGCTAAACTGTCATCGTCAGCGCGCCGTGCCGCGCACGGGCCGCGACCCCTGGCTCACCGAGTAAAGTTGGGTGAACTTCGCCCCGATCATCACGATCTGCGACGAGTAGTAGACCCAGATCAGCATGATCACCAGCGAGCCGGCGGCGCCATAGCGGGAGGAGACGCTGTTGTTGCCCAGGCAGGCGGTGAGCAGAATCTTGCCCAGGCAAAAGAACAGGGCGGTGATGAATGCGCCCATCCGCACATCGCGCCAGGGAATTTTCACATCGGGCAGCATCTTGAAAAACATGGCGAGCAGCAGCGTGATGACGACAAAGCTGATGCCCCAATTGAGCCCCCACACGAAAACTTGCTGCACGGGCAGCAGGCCGTTCATGATTCTGCCCGCCGGCGAAAGCAGCCCGTTCAGAACCAGGGAGAGCAGCAGCAGCAGCGCAATGCCCATGATCAGCAGGAAGGAGCGGATTCGATCTTTCGCAAAATTCGCGAGCGCATGGCCGGGCGGGCGCTCGATCCCCCAGATCGTGTTGAGGGCATGTTGAAGGTGAACAAACAGGCCGGTGGCGCCGATGAAGAGCAGGAGCGCGGCGACGGCCGTTTCCAAAGCGCCATGCTTGGGCGACGCGATGGCGCTCACCAGCGTCTTGATGGCCGCGCTCGCTTCGGTTCCGATGGTGCCGGAAATCTCCCGATACAATTCGTCCCGGGCCGTCGCCGCCTTGATGAAGAAACCGGCCAGGGCCAGCACGATCACGAATAACGGCGCGATGGCGAAGATGGCGTAAAACGCGATGGCGGCGCCCAGTCGTGAGATTCCCAGGGTGATCCATTCAGAGGCAGCTTGCTTCAGCAGCTGAAAGATGGAATGCGAAGAGGTGGTCATGATGAATTTTTTACCTCATGATTTCGGGTGGCTTGCGGGGGCGCACGCGCGGGCGCAGGAAAGTGCCCCCCGAATTTTTCCGGCCGGTTCCGCATTATTTATTTCTTGTGGCCTTCATGTCTTTCCGATCCTGTATGAAGATGCTGAGGAGCAGCCAGAACCCGCCCAGCGCCGCGAACATGAAGCAAAGGATGGCCAGGCCGGGATAGCCCATGATCATGAATTTGCTTTCGACCCGCATCATCAAGGAGGCCCCGACGATCAGCGCAGCCAGCACAATGCCGGTGGTGACGCGATTCGCGATTTTCTGGAAGGCGGCCATCACCAGCTTGGCATCCACCGCCTTGACCTTCACTTCGAGCTGGGCATTGGAGATCGCATCCATGATGTGATTGAGGCGCGCGGGCAGGCCGCCCACGAAATGCTTCATGTCCAAAAGCTCGCTGTAAACGCTGCCCTGCGAGGCGCTCTTGCCCATGCGCTGCGCCATCAATGCGCTCGCATTGCGGCGGATGGACGCATTGGTGTCAAACTCCGGATCGAGAATCGTGCCGACTTCATCGAGCTGCAACAGGGTTTTGCCCAGCAGGGTCAGTTCGCCGGGGATGAAGATGCCGTTGTCGCCGGCGTTCTTGCCCACTTCCAGGAGGATCGCGCCGACATTGATGTGCTGCAAGCCCTGATGCTGTTGTCCGGCGATAAGCTGACCGATGCGGCGGCGGAAATCGTCGGGATTGAAGTCATCGGCGGTTTTACTGATCCGGATCACCAAGTCGGCGGCATCATCGGCGTGGCCTTCGCCGATGGCGAGGAGCAGCTTCAAAAGGTTTTCCTGCATGCGCGGGGTGATATGGCCGACCATGCCCAAATCGAGAAGCGCGATGCGTCCGTCGTCGGTGAGGAAGACATTGCCCGGATGCGGATCGGCGTGAAACACCCCGTCCACCAGAACCTGCTTCAAATACGCTTTGAACAGTTCCTCGGCCAGCGCCTCGCCGTTCATTTCCATCTTCGCCAGCGGGCCCACCGAAGTGATCTTGGTGCCCTTCACGAAATCCATGGTGAGGACGCACTTGGTGCTGTAATCCTTGACCGGCTGGGGCACCACGATGAGGGGGAACTCCTTCAGGTTTTCCGCCAGCACGATCAGGTTCTGCGCCTCCCGCACATAATCCAGCTCCTGCTGGATGGAGTGACGGAACTCGTCCATCATCTCGCCGAAGCGATGGCGCCGGCCGATGTCGGTATGGTTATCCAGAAAGGCCGCGATCTGTTCGAGCACCTGAAAATCTTCCGTGATTTGCGGGCGAATGTTGGGCCGCTGGATTTTGACCACGACCTCCCGGCCGTCGCGCAGCGCCGCGGCATGCACCTGGCCCAGCGAAGCGGCCGCGAGCGGCTTGGGGTCGAAGCGCGAAAAGGCTTTTGAAATTTTGACATTCAGCTCGGTCAAGATGATTTTTTCCACCTCTTCGTACGGAAAGGGCTGCACATTGTCCTGCAGACGGGCCAGCGCCTTCAGATAGGGCTCGGGCAGCAGGTCGGGCCGTCCGGCCAGCATCTGCCCCAGCTTGACATAGGTGGGCCCCATTCTCTCCAGGTCAAGCGCCAGTTGTTCCGGCGACGCATCCCCGGGGACGACCGGTTTGACCTCCTTCGGGTCAATCGGTTCGTCCATATCCATTTGCTTCGCAATGTCGGAGTGGCCGTATTTCCACAGCATCAAACCGATTTCTTTGTAGCGCTTGAGGTGATTGACCGAGAGTTTCATGCCAGTTCTCCTGTGGGACCAGTTCTGCTGTTGGAAATGCCCGGTATTCCAATTGATGGGTGCACTGATTGCGGGGGAAGAAAACCGCTGATGAGGCGCGCGAATGGTTGCGGCGGCTCACGACTGCAGATGGTGGATCCGGATGTAATTGACGATATCTTCGTCGCGAGTCATGTGCATGATTTCAAGGATGCCAAGACGATAGGCGCGCACTTTTTTCAAGCTGAGCTCAAGCTCCGCCGCAATCAAAGCCGGGGTTCTGCCGGAGCCGATCAGACAGAAGATCTGATATTCGCGGGCGGCCATCGCTTCGTGCGGCAGGCGCATTGGGGCGCCAGCGGGTAAAGCTGCCGGAACGGCACCCAAGGCCGGGACAAATCCCGTGGCCACTTTGCGGATGGCGTCAACAAGATGATTGGCTGCATTGGCTTTGCTGAGAAATCCCGCCGCGCCAATTCGCAGGCAAAACGGTGCGAACTGATCTTCCGGATACATGGAGAGCATCAATACCGGCAGCCAGGGATGGGTTTTTTTCAGGACTCGCAGCACTTCCAAGCCGCTCTGATCGGGCAGGCCGATATCCAAAACCAGCACATCGCAGCGGTAGATGGCCAGAAAGTCGAAGACGCCCTTGGCGGTACCCGCTTCGCCCACCACCTCCATGTCGGCGCTGTCGTTGATGTACTGCTTGATGCCGCTGCGCACCAAGGGATGGTCATCCACGATCAACACCCTGATCGGGGAGATCGCGCGCACGGTCGCGCCCGCTTGGCTGCTTTCGGAAGACTTCATGTTTTCGGAAGAGTTAATGCTTTCGGAAGACTTAATGAAGAACCCGGGGCCCCTTCCTTTTCCTTGCGAGACTGCGATTGCATTTTGTGCGGGGTTCATGGGGCGCTCCTTGCGGGAAAAAACAGCGGGACGACGGCCGGCGGCGCGCGGGGGGGGGGGGGG
>JAYVQF010000132.1:0-2114 GCA_043777195.1 Thermoanaerobaculia bacterium | reverse complement strand
CCCGCATCGCCGCTTCGACTTCATCTGCCGTGTGATAGGCCGGCGACAGCGTCTCATAGCCATTCGCGGTGATGACCAGGGTGTCTTCGATGCGTACGCCGACGGGGGCGCCGCCATTGAGGGCATCATGTTCGATGTAGATGCCCGGCTCGTTGGTGATAACGAAGCCCGGCCGCAGCGGCTGGGCATCACCGGCGTCGTGGGTTTCCAGGCCAACGGTATGGCCGACGCCGTGGATGAAAAACTTGTTGCAATTATCTTCCGGTTTGGGGCCGCAGGATTTGCCTTTGAGATAGTCGTGCGCGATCCGATTCATCTCCACCAGCGTGCTGCCGGGTTTCGCGGCCTTGAAAGCCGCCACCTGCGCTTCATACACCCAGGTGTAGATCTGCCGCTGCCGCGCGCTGAAATGGCCATTGACGGGATAAGTGCGGGTGAGATCGCTGGCGTAGTGTTCAAATTCGCTGCCGATGTCCACCACCACCAGCTGGCCATCCAGCATTTTGCTGCGGTTGCTTTCGTAATGCAGGGTCACGCCGTTGAGGCCGGCGCCGACGATGGAAGGAAAGGCAATGCCGGTGGCGCCCCTCAGTTTGTATTCCAGCTCCAGCCAGCCCTGCAATTCGTATTCATACATGCCGGGCTTCAAGGTGCGCGCGACCCGCTGGTGCGCGGCGGTGGTGATGGCACAGGCGCGGCGGATCTTCGCCAGTTCGTCCTCATCCTTCACCAGCCGCATCTCGGTGAGAAGCGGCAGGGCATTTTTGATCGCGAGGCCCGGCATCCGGGCGCGCAAATCATTTACCAATGTTTCGTTTGGCCCGAGCGGTTCGCCCGGCGCGGTGCCTTCGCCCGCGAAATATAGCGTCTGGATTTCCTGGCCCCTCGCCATGCGGATCACCGTCGCTGCGAGGGTGGATTCCTCGTGGATCACTTCCGCACCGGATTCATCGAGGGCGCGCTGCGCCGGGTCATCGGCCTTGCCGTCGGGTTCGCCCGCGCAGAGGAAAAAGCCGGTCCATTGCATGCCACCCCGGTCGCAGTGGGGGAAAAAGAGCAGATCGCGATTTTCGTCCGAAGCCGGTCCGCCCGCTTTCGCCAGCAGCAGCAGCCCGCCGCCTTCGCTTTCATTCCAGGTCAAGTAGAAAAAATTGGCGTCGGGTTTCAACGGATTGAATTCCTCGCGCCAGCTTCTGCCCTGGCGCAAGAGAATGAGGGCCGTCGCCCCCTTTTCTTTTTCCAGCACCAACTTAGCCAGCCGGTCACGGCGGTCGCGATAACGATTCGCCGCTTTTTTTTCATCGGCGTGGAGGGCGGCCGCGATCAACGCGGCGGCGGACAGGGCGAAGAGCAGGAGTTTGCGCATGGGAAACTTCATGACATTGAATTCCAGCCGGAAAGCGACGGCGCTGGTTGGCGCCCGCCGGATCAGGAGGGAATTATTGCCGGGCTGGTCGGGGTAGACAGGTATTCTCGGTATGCAGCGGCCGGCCGCCGGGCCGGAACTTATCGCCCGCTCAAGGGTTCTATGCCGAGGAATCCTGCATAATGTTCACAACCATGGCTCTTCCCATTGCCGGCGCCGAGGCCCGCGCCGACTCCGACCGTTTCGCCGCCGCGCTGGAAGCGGAGCTGGGCGATTTGCTGCGCTTCTGCCGTTTTCTGTGCCGCGCGGAGGAGGAAGCCCGCGACCTGGTGCAGGAAGTCGCGCTGCGGGCGCTGCGCCGCCGCCAGGAATTCCAGGGGGATTCGCTGCGCCCCTATCTCTTTCGCATCGCTGCGAATGCCCACAAGAACCGCCGCCGCTTCGCGTTCGTGCGCCGCTTCACCGGCAGCATGGACGCCCCCGGCCCCAATGACGCGCCGCCCCTGAGCGAACGGCTGGCGGGGCGCGATGTCCCGGCCGACGAATCACTGGAAGCGGGGGAATCGCGCGGCCTCGCGCTGGCGGCGCTGGAGAGGGTGCCCGAACCCTTCCGCACCGCGCTGGCGCTGCGCGAATTGCACGATCTCTCCTATGCCGAAATCGCCGAAACCCTGGGCGTTGAAATCGGCACCGTGCGCTCGCGCATCGCGCGCGGACGCGACGCCCTGCGCGAAGAATTTTTCAAATC
>JAYVQF010000131.1:0-2130 GCA_043777195.1 Thermoanaerobaculia bacterium | reverse complement strand
TTCAGCTGCACGCTGCCGTGCGATCCGGTCGCCGTGGCGCCGAGCAGGCCGCAGGGGAAATAGGGCGGCCGCGCCGCAGTGAACGCGCCTGCCGCCGGCGCGGTCATCGCGGTGCCGCCGGCTTCGTAATACCGGGCTGCGAATTCCTGGAGAAAATCATTCCCCAGCCGCGCGTCGTGAAAAACGATCAGATTTTCATCGTTGCCCGCGAACCCGCTGCCGCTCCAGTTGGGAGATCCCGTCACCAGCACGGGATCGGATTCTTCATGCGCCGCATCCACCAGCAGATATTTATGATGCAGCTGTCCGCCGCCGGCCACCGCGTCGTTGAAAATGTCGGCGCGGGGATTCCAGGCGCCCGGCACGGCGTCCCCGTTCATGACCGGATATTCCGAACCGGTGGAGAGCGCAGTGGCGCCTTCAAAAACGCCGCGCACGATCAGCCCGGGGACGGCCGTGCGGCGGGCCAGCATCGCCTGCTGCAGCGCGTTGTCGGTGAAAACATCAATTGAAAAATCAATTTCGAAGTCAGCGCTGTTGACCGCATCAATCAAGGCCTGGCGCATATTCCCTTTGGGGCCGAAGATCGCGGTCGCCGTCACGGACGGGCAGCCGGGATTGACCGGATGCGCCGTGTCGACCGGTTTGCTGGTGGAAAAACGGGAGACGGCGCCATTGGGCGTGGCGCCCGGCGCGCCCCACATGACATTGAACTGCGCGAGATAAGCCTGCGCCAGTGCCGCGTCGCGGACGGTGACAAAATTTTCCGCGTTGACGAAAGTCGCCTGCTGCGTCCAGTTGTATGAGCCGGTCACCACGATATCCCGAACCGGGCTGGCGGCGACGCCCGCATCCGCCACGAGAAATTTGTCGTGCATGAAATTGCTTCCGCTTTGCCCCCCGAAGGTGTCATCAATCCAGGGAATCCCCGCGTTGGTCAATTTCTGCAGCTGTGTCGCGGTCGCGGCCTGCGCCACGGTGTCGTGTTCGATGATGAAGCGCACCTGCACGCCGCGTCCCTTCGCCGCCACCAGCGCATCCGCCACGACCGGCGCGGTGAGATTGTAATCAGCGCAGTCGAGCGTGAGGGTGGCCTGATTGATGAGCGCCGCAAGATCATTGTCCAGGCGCGCCGCCACGCTATTTTCATAGGCGGCGAAGCGGGGATCGGTCGTGGCGTTAAGCGAAAAATGGACGCTGTAATCGGGGGTCACGGCCAAAGCCGGGAGCCCCCCGCACAGTCCGCATAGCCCTGTCAGTGCAAAGAAAAATCCGATCCGCAGTCGCAGGCGCATGCGGCTATTCTCCGGGATCCGCCGCTCGGCTGCCGCAGAGTGCTGCAAGGGCCGTCATTCCCAGCCGGCTCATGCGCGCATCCAGACCCCGCAATAATTCGCTCACGAAGCCGGGGCCGCGATAAATGAGGCCGGTATAGACCTGGCACAAATCCGCCCCCGCGCTGAGCCGATTGAAGAAATCGCCCGCGTCCATGATGCCGCCCACGCCGATCAGCGGGAGCCGGGTGACCGGCCGCAGCGCGCGCAAGACGCCGAGTGCGCGGCTTGCGAGCGGCGCGCCGGACAGCCCACCCGCCTCATCCGCATTCCGCGAGCGCAATCCCGCGCGCTCAAGGGTGGTATTGGTCAGCAGGAATCCCGCGGCGCCGGCCGCTTCCGCCGCGTGCAGGGAATCGGCGAGTTCGTCGTCGCCGAGGTCGGGCGCGAATTTGACCAGCAGCGGCCGGCCGGAAATTTCCCCCGCCACGGCGCGCACGATCTCCGCGATAGCGGCGGGCGATTGCAGCGCACGCAGCCCCGGGGTGTTGGGAGACGAAACATTGATCACGAAATAATTCCCGTGTTCCCGCAGCAGGGCAGCCGCTTTCCGGTAATCCTCCACCGCCGCCTCGTCGGGCGTGGTTTTGTTTTTTCCCAGATTCACGCCGAGGGGAACGGCCAGCCGGGTTTCCGCAAGGGTGCGCGTCATCGCCTGCGCGCCCCGGTTGTTGAAGCCCAGCCGGTTGATGAGCGCGCGGTCTTCGGGCAGGCGGAACAGCCGCGGCCGGGGATTGCCGGGCTGCGCCAGCGGCGTCACCGTGCCGCATTCGAGAAAGCCGAAGCCCAGCGCGGC
>JAYVQF010000130.1:0-8240 GCA_043777195.1 Thermoanaerobaculia bacterium | reverse complement strand
CCCCCGACGAACTTGCGCGCGCCCGGCTGGTTTTGGAAACCGAGGGGCGCGCGGTGCTGGCGCTGGCGCAATCGCTGGGGCCGGAATTCAGCCGCGCGGTGGATCTCTTGGCCGGCGCGAAAGGGCGCGTGGTGCTCACCGGCATGGGGAAATCGGGGCTGATCTGCCACAAGATCGCCGCGACCATGGCCTCGACGGGAACGCCCGCGATGTTTCTCCACCCGGCGGAAGCCATTCACGGTGATTTGGGCATGGTGACCGCGGACGATGTCGTGCTGGCCTATTCGCAGTCGGGTGAGACGGCGGAAACATTGCGGCTGCTGCCGTCATTGAAACGATTGCGCGTGACGGTGGTGGTGCTGAGCGGCAATCCCCACTCGACCCTGGCGCGCGCCGCGGACGCGCATCTCCATGTGGCAATCGATCAGGAAGCCTGCCCGCTCGGTCTGGCACCGTCGGCTTCAACCACGGCGGCGCTCGCGCTGGGCGATGCGCTGGCCCTCGCGCTGAGCGAACGGAAGGGTTTTCGCGCCGAGGATTTCGCTGCGCTCCACCCCGGCGGTTCGCTCGGGCGCAAACTCGCGCGCGTGCGCGAAGTCATGCGCAGCGGCGCGCAGCTGCCGCTCGCAAAACCCGAAACGAAAATGCGCGAGGTGCTGGAGACCATCATGAACGGCCGCATGGGGCTTGCGGTGATCGCGAAGGCGGACGGCGGTTTGTTCGGGCTGATCACCGACGGCGACATCAAGCGGCTGCTCACCCGCTTTCCGACCGATCTCCTCGAACGCACCGCCGCCGAATGCGCCGTGCGCGGCCCCCGCACCATCCCCCCCGACGCCTCCGTCGCCGACGCCCTCAACCAGCTCGAGGCCAACAAGATCACCGCGCTGCTCGTCGTCGAGGGCGAAAAGATCGCCGGCGTCATCCATCTCCATGATCTGTGGGGCGCGCAGCTGATTTGAGAAAAGAGGGAAGATAAACCGCGAAAGGCGCGAAACGGACGCGAAAGTAAGATCACTTCATTAGCTCAGTCGCCCGGCCTATCAATGGCACGCGGGCAACCGATTTATGGAGCGGCTCAGGTCGATCCTCAGAGTGGTTCGATTCTTGAAAGGCAGATGGAAACAGAAAATCCGATTTATTAGAAAATCTCTAAATACCTGGCGATTTGTTTTAGCGTGTTTCGCGCATTTCGCGGTTTTTTGATTCTTCGCTGCGAACGGCGCGCAGGCCTTGCGCCATGACTTCCCCAAGACCGGCGCCGTATAAATAATTGCCCGCGATTTTCAACCCTGGATTCGCGGCTTCGTATGCCTTGGCGGCGGCGATGAATTTTTCGTGGCCGATTTCATATTGCGGGATGGCGCGTGGCCAGCGGCTGAGAGTGAAGTGCGCGGCTTGTGTTGCGGTGGTGAGGCCGAGCGCGCGCATTTCTTCGATGAGAATTTTTTCCAGCACGGCGTCGTCTTCCCGCGCCAGTTCCGGCTGGCACCGGCCGCCGAAAAAGGCGGTGAAACTTTCTTCGCCGTCCGGCGCACGGACGGGAAACATGCGGGAGTTGAAGAGTACGCCGAGGCTGCCGACCGGCGCATCGGCGGCGGCGAGATAGCCCAGCGCTCGGGGCAATGAACAATCCGCCGAGCGCAAGCGCAAATGCGCCAGTGCGACGGGGGCGAAGGGAATTTCCGCGAACGACGCCGCCTGCGCGTTGAGCGGCGTGAGCAGCGCGGCCGCAGAGGCGGCATCAAGCGCGCAAATGATTTGCGGTGTCAGGAGCGAAAATTTTCCAGACTCATTTTCGCCATGAATTTCATAACCGCCTTCCGGCAGGCGCTGGAGCGCGGTCACGCGATGCCGCAATCGCAGCCGGCCGGCCGGCAGCGCGGCGGCGCACGCTTCCAACCAGGCGCCGGTGCCGTTTTTCCCCGCGACGAAACGCGATTTGAAACGCAGGCCAGGCGAGGCGCTGAAAAGGCTGAGCAGCAATGAGCCGTCGCCTGCGCGTGCGAACAGGCGGGGGAAGGCGTGGCGCCAAGAGAGTTTTTCCGGATCGCCGGCGAAGATTCCCGCGGCGACGGGAAAAAACGCGCGGCGATAAAAATTTTCACCCAGCCGCGTACGCACGTAGTCTGCAAGCGTGTCCGGGGCGGGGCGCTGCCACGCAGAAAACGGCTCTGCGAGCAGCCGCAAGAGATCGAGCGGCGTGAAAAGGCTGCCCAGAAATGCGGCGGGGCCCAGTTTGCGCAGTCGCTGCTCGTGCGTGCGGATGAGCCGCGCCGAAGCTTCGCGAGCGGGAGCGATCAGCGCGTCAGTCAGCTCGAACTGTTCCAGCAGCGTCCATAATTTGCCATCCCGAATCAAGGTCGAGTGCGCCGCCCGATCTATCAGTCCGCCCGAAATTATTTCCGTGCGCGCCACCCCGCCGGCCCGATCACCGGCTTCCAGCAGGAGAAAGTTCCGGCCTGCTTTAGCCGCCCCCAGCGCCGCGCCAATCCCGGCCGCGCCCGCGCCCAGAATTGCAAGATCGCAGGAGAAGGGCGGTGAAGCGGCGCCGGTCATTCACTTAATTTTACGCGGCCTGCGAGAGAAGGCCGAATCTGCGGCCGCATTTTTTTGCCCGCGCCGCGCATCGAACGGTGGGCACCGCCCGCCCGTTAAACTTGCAGCGTGACTTCCGCTCCCGGCGCCACCCGCTCACTGCTGCTCAGTGTGATTCTCTTTGAGGGCGGGCTTTTTCTTGCGATGTGTGCGTGGCTGTGGAGCGCGCGCCATTTTCCCCATTGGGCCGCGCCGGTGGTATTGCATCCGGCCTTTCGCGCATTTTTGAGCGGTCTGGGCGTTCTGGACATCTGGGCGGCCTGCGATCTGCTGGCCGAGCGGGTGACCGGCGAAACAGCCGCTGGCGCAAACTCCTGATCAATCCCCATCGGCGCAACCTGTTTTCATGCACCCCACCCTTTTTCATCTCGGTTCTTTTCCCGTCGGCACATACGGCGTTTTGCTGGCGTTGGCGCTCGGTATTTCCCTATGGTGGCTGCGCCGGCTGGCGCGCACGCAGGGGATGAATCCCGAGTCGGTCACCGACCTCGTCATGGGAGCGCTTTTGTGCGCGGTACTGGGCGCCAAGCTGCTACTCATACTCACCGATTGGCACAATTTCATCGCGGGCCCGGGCGCTTGGCTGCGCGACAATCTGCGCGCCTTTGGGGTTTTTTACGGCGGGTTTATCGCCGCCGCGCTCTATCTTTTTTTCGCGGTGCGCCGCCGCGGGTTGTCCTTTCTCGCCATCGCTGATGTCATGGCCCCGCCCCTGGTACTGGCCCAGGCGATCGGGCGGTGGGGCTGTTTCTTTGCCGGCTGCTGCCATGGCCATGTCACGGGGATGCCCTGGGCGGTCACCTTCCGCGATCCCAATTCGCTGGTGGAACCCGCGCTGCTTTATTTGCCGTTGCATCCGGTGCAGCTCTATGAATCTTTGGGTAACTTCGTCATCGCCGCGCTGCTCGCGTGGGGGCTGCGGCGCAAGCTCAAGCCGGGACTGGTCTTTACCGGCTGGCTGCTCTTCTATGGCACGACCCGGTTCGTCTGGGAATATTTCCGCGGGGATGGCGTACGCGGACTTTATTTCGGCGGACAACTGTCCACCTCGCAATTGATCGCCGCCGGGCTGGTGGCGCTGGGCGCGGGCCTTGCGGTCTGGATTACGCGCAGCCAAGATGCCAAGAAAAACGCACCTTAATTCCGCAGTCCCCGCGCGGACGCTCGATTGCCGCGGCCTGCTCTGCCCGCTGCCGATTCTCGAAGCAGCGAAGGCGCTGCGCTCGCTGAGCGCACCCTTTGTTCTAGATATTCTCAGCGACGACCCGGCGGCACGCAAAGATTTTGCCGCCTTCGCGCAAAAAAGAAAAATGCGGCTGCGCGTCCGGGCGTTCGCTGGCTATCAACAATTCACACTGACCATTTGAATCATTTTGCGCGGCCGCCGCCAGCTTCCGCTCTCTCATCGAGCAGCTTGCGCTTTGCGCCCGAAGCCATTAAAATTGTGACCCCCCTAATAAAGTTTTAAATTCAGCCTTCGGAGGCACGGCGTCCATGAACCCCACCACTCCCAGCACTCCGAAGTCGAACGGAGTTTCTGCGGAAACCAGTTCGGCTTCTTCACCCCAAACCGCGCAAAGCGCACCGGAACCCTCTTTCGCCGACATATTGAAGGCGTTTGATGCGACCCAGGCCACGCAGGTGTCCCGCCCCAAAGAGGGATCGCTCATCAAAGGTCGCGTGATCAACATCACCGACAAGAATGTGATCGTGGACATCGGCTCCAAGTCCGAAGGCCTGCTGGCTGTGGACGAAGTGCGCGATCCCGCCACCGGCCTGATCACGGTCAAGGCCGGCGACGAGATCGAGGCGATGGTCGAGCGCATCGGCGGCGGCGGCGGCGAGGTCACCCTCTCCATCCGCCGGGCCAAGGCCCTCAAATCCTGGGACCGCGTCGAAGCGGCCCTGGCTTCTGGCGAGAGCATCGAAGGCGTCGTCTCGGAGAAAACCCGCGGCGGCCTTTATGTCGAGATCGAAGGCATCCGCGCCTTCCTGCCGGGCTCGCTCACCGATGTGCGCCGCCGCTCGCTCGATGATTTTCTCGGCCGCTCAGTGACTGTCAAGGTCATCAAGCTCAACCGCAAATCGCAGAATGTCGTGGTCTCGCGCAAAGAGATCGTGGAAGTGGAAGAGGAAGCCCGCCGCGGCCAACTCGCCGAACAGCTGCAGCCCGGCATCGTGCTGCACGGCACGGTCAAGAACCTCACCGACTTTGGCGCCTTCATTGATGTGGGCGGCCTCGACGGCCTGCTCCGCTTGGGCGACATGACTTGGGGCAAGATCAAGCACCCCGGCGAAATGTTCCAGACCGGTCAGGAAGTCGAAGTGGTCGTGCTCAAATTCGACGCCAAGAAGTGCAAGCTCGATCTCGGCTTCAAGCAGCGCCAGCCTAATCCCTGGGACAGCGTCACCGAACGCTTCCCGCAGGGCGCCCGCGTCAAGGGCAAAGTCTCCTCGCTCACCGATTTCGGCGCCTTCGTCGAACTCGAACCGGGCCTGGAAGGACTCATCCATATTTCCGAAATGAGCTGGACGCGCAAGCTCAAACACCCCAGCGAACTGATGAAAGAGGGCGACACCGTCGAGGCGTTGCTGTTGGAAGTCGATCCCGCCGCCCGCCGTCTGCGCCTCGGACTGCGCCAGCTCGAGCCGAACCCCTGGGATAGCGTGGGCGAGCGCTTCCGCGTGGGCAGCAAGACCACCGGCACGGTCAAGACCCTCACCGAATTCGGCGCTTTCGTCGAACTCGAACCGGGCATTGACGGCCTCATCCACATCACCGATCTCTCCCGCCGCAAGCTGGGCCACCCCAGCGAAGCGGTGAAGCCCGGTGACAAAGTCGAAGTCATGGTCACCAAGCTTGACCTCGACCAGAAGCGCATCGGCCTGAGCCGCAAGGACCTCGAGCCCGATCCCTTTGAAGCCTTCTTCAACGAACACAACATCGGCGACTCGGTCACCGGCACCCTGCTGCGCATCAAGGACGGCGTGGGCGTGTTCGTGGATCTGGGCAACGGCAATGAAGCCCTGATCCGCACCGTGGATCTCACTGAAAAAACCGACACCCCGCTCGAACAGCAGTTCACCGTCGGCGAGCCCATCACCGGAAAACTCGCGAAGATGGATCCCATCCAGCGCAAGATCCAGATGACCGTCATCACCTCCGCGGCGGTGCAGGAAGTCGAGGCGGTCAAGGAATATAAGCGGGCGAAGGGGGAGGAAGGCAAGCGTCTCGCCGCCGCCCCCAGCGGATCGCTCGGCGATGTCCTCGCCGGCGCCTTCTCCGAACTCGAAACCCAGATGAAGGGCGGAAAGCCGGAAGGCAAGGGCGACAAACCGGAGTAATCCGGACCGCCCTTTTCTTTTCATCACCCGCAAAGTCCTTCATGGGCGCCACCACGAAACAGGATCTCGTCATGCGCCTCGCAGTGCGCGACAAGCTCCTGCCCAAGGAAGCTGAAACCGTCATTACCCTGATTCTCGAACGGCTCAAGCAGGCGATGGCAAAAGGCGAGCGCATCGAAATCCGCGGCTTTGGCGCTTTCCATCCCCACGACCGGGCGCCACGCCAGGGGCGCAATCCCCGCACCCGCACCAAAATTTCCATCCCCGCCAAACGCATTCCCGCCTTCAAACCCTCCCCCGCCTTCACGAAACTTATCAATGGCGAACCCTCGGGGGAGGATGATCGGGAATCTGTCTAGCTGAAGCTGAAGGGTTTTTGCAGCGGGTGATAATTCCCGCATGCCCCCCCGCCGAAACAGCAAACCCCGCAACGCCTCGCTTCAGGCCCTGCGGGAACTGCAGATGCATCCCGGCATCGGCCCGGCAACCGCGGGGGATCTCATCCGGCTGGGTATCCACCGCATCGATCAGTTGCGCGGCCGCGACCCGTTGCAGCTCTACCGTTTGCTCTGTCACCGGGATGGCGTGCGCCACGATCCTTGCGTGCTGGATGTCTTCATGGCCCTGATTCATTATGCCGAGACCGGGAAGGCTAAGCCCTGGCATCACTACACCGCGACACGAAAATCCCGCTATGGCGCGACCCTGCTTGCGTAGATCGGCCATGCTAGAATTCGCCCCCCGGTAACTGCCGGCCGGACCCGTTTTCACTGTGCGGATGTGGCGGAATGGCAGACGCGCCAGTTTCAGGTACTGGTAATCGAAAGGTTATGGGGGTTCAAGTCCCCCCATCCGCACCAGGCTCGCGAGAGCGAGCCTCACAAGGCGACGATTGATGACGGGCAATGTCTCGGTTCCAGAATCGCGTCGTAATGCGTCATCCGGCCAGACCGGCCAGTGTGATGCCATGAGCAACATGCAGTTGCGCTAACTCCTCGTCGCGAGCCTGGTGATCTTTTCGGGGGCAAAGCCCCCTGAACCGCGCGGGATTTATTCTCCCGTTGGTCGAAAAATCGCGCTACCCCCCTACGGCCTCGATTTACCCCATGCTGTGCATGGGGCCCCGACTCGGCCGATGTCATTTCGCTGAATTGCGCCGAAAACACTAAGGGGGTTCTTGTCGAATGAACTATGCATTTGCAAATTACATAAAAAATTTCCACATTTTTCGTTGGGTTTTGCCCGACAGGAAACTGGACGGGGTTGCGCTTTAAAAATCTGCCGGCCACGCGGACTTTCTTCGTCCTTCCCAAGCGTACAGACTCTATACTTTCCCCCTGATGCGCAAATCTCTGGCGATTGGCGCCGACGGGCAGCTCGTCATTCCCGCCGAGATGGTTCGGGAGCTCGCGGGCAATGCGCGGGAGGTGATGCTGGAGCAGCGCGACAGTTGCATCATTCTTTCCCCGCTCAAGATCAACCTCGGAGCGGGCAATCTGCCGCAGCTGCTCGCCGGTTATCACGGCGGCGAAATGATTGATGCGCTGCTGGATCAGCGTTTCAAGCGCGGCTCTGCAGGACCGGCGCAGTTCCAGGGCGACCTCGAGGTGCTGGCGCTCAACGATGTCATCATGTTTATTTCCGCCTCGCGAAAGAGCGGTGCGCTGGTGCTTGACCTGCATCCGCGGCGCGCGCTTTTTTTCGTGGGGGGCAACATCGTCTTCACCACCAGCGACGCGCCCGACGCGGGTTTTGCCGCTTTTTTATTGCGCCGCCAGCAAATTCACGAAGCCGACCTTGCGGCGGGGCTGAGTGAAGCGGCTGGCGGCGATCCGCACGCCGATCCACATGCCGCCCTCCGCGACACCGCGCGCATCGCGCCGACGGAATGGGAATCGGCGAGGCGGCTGTGGACGGAAAGCATCGTCTTCAGTGCATTCCATGAAAAATCGGGCCCCTTCCGATTTATTGACGGCGAACTCGACCGCACTTTGCATGTCGCCAGCGATTACACCGCGACCAATTTCGTGATGGAGGGTATGCGTCGCATTGATGAGATGGCCCGGGTGAAGGGTCATCTGCCGCCGCCCGAGGCGATCCTGCGCATCAGCGAAGACCTCAGCGCCTCCATCAAACTTTCACCCGCGGAAGAGACGCTGCTGAAGAAGGTAAACGGCAGGCGGACGGTCGAGGAAACCCTGCTTTCCGCCGGGCTGGATGAGGTGGATGGGGCCAAGGCGCTCTTCACCCTGGTCTCCACCGGCATCGTGCAGGCGGTGCTGCCGCAGCCGCCCGAG
>JAYVQF010000129.1:0-2148 GCA_043777195.1 Thermoanaerobaculia bacterium | reverse complement strand
AGCGGATAGAGCGAGGTGTAAAGCGAACCCAGGAGCGCGCCCAGCGCGGGGGCGGAGACCAGCCAGCCGTAACCCACGGCCGAGGCGCCCAAAATTTTGTCGGCAAAGATGGGCAGCAGCGACATCGCTCCCGCGAAAAATGTGGCGAAGAAATCGAGCGCCATCGTCCAAACCATGACCGGCACCGAAGCGACGAATTTCAGGCCATCACGCAGCGAAGTCACGAAGCCGGGATGTTCGCGCCCTTCGTCGGGCGCCACTTTTCCCGAGGTGCGCATGATGACGAGCGAGACGATCACGCCGAGAAACGAGATCGCGTTCAAGGCGTAAATCCACCACAGTCCGTGCGGATCGCCGGGCGCGCCGGTTCGTTGCAGGGCGAGTGCCGACGGATGCAAACCCGCGCCGGTGCCGGCGATGAGCAGCCCCGCCAGCGCCGGCCCGCCGATGAAGGCGATGTTGAAAAAAGTCAGGTTCATCGCCATCGCCGCGGGTAATTCCTCACGCGGCACCAACCGGGGAATGAGCGCCTGCCGTGCGGGGTTGTCGAAGGCGGTGGCGGCGGCGGATAGCGCGCTGAGCAGATAAATCAGCCAAAGCGATTCATTGCGGCTGAAAGTGAGCAGCGCGAACGAGGCGGCGACGAGGGTCATCACCACCTGCGCGATGAACATCACCTTGCGCCGGTCGAAACGGTCGGCCGCCACCCCGCCCCACAACGAAAAGAGAATGATGGGAATGACGCGCGTCAATCCCACCAATCCCAGCTTGAGCGCCGAACCGGTGAGAAGATAAACATGCCAGTTGATCGCCACCACCTGCATTTGCGAACCGGTGAGCGAGACCAGATTGGCCGTGGCGAGCAGCGCGTAATCGCGGTGGCGCAGGGCCTGATAGGGTTTGAGGGCCATGAACGCGGAAGTTTACCCGGCAGAAGCGCCGCCACCGCGCTCGCCTTCGTATCAGTGGCGGCGTCCTGCGCGCTTTTCTTCGCGCCCTCGCCCGGTTCCCGGCAGCCCCGCCGGGAATTCCTGACGCTCGCCGGCGAAACCGACGCGACGCTGCTCATCGGCGCGCTGCTCATCCCGCGCCAGCGGCGAATTCTTCGCATCAATGGCGGTGGGTGAGGATCTCCCAGAGGAAGCTGACGAAGTTGACGCCGAGATAGACAAGCCAGAAGGTTTCCGCGTCACTGAATTCTTCATCCTCATCATCGGATGATGAAGCCCGCCGATGACGGCGGCGGGGTTCCGTGTCTTCGCCATCGCCCCCGCCATTCAAGCGCGAGGCCAGCGCGGCATTCGCCTGGCGCCAGCCGGCTTCGCCAATGCCCTGCAGGGTTTCACTGTCTCCCCGTTGATAGCCGGTGATGGGCAGCGCGGAAAATCCGGCCGCCTTGAAAACCGGTTGTTCGCGATACGCGTCAAGCAGCAGCAGATCCATGCGCGTGTGCAGGGTGGCCCGATCATCCGGCTTCTGTTTCTCCGACTGCACCGCGAGCTGCGTGCCGCTGATCAGCGCGATGGCGTCCCAGCCGTGCGCCGCCTGCACCTTGCGCCAGGGCACGAGATCACCGCGCAGCGAAAGTTCGGGCTCCTGCCGGGCCTCATCCTGGGCCGGCGTCCACAGCTCTGCGTGCTTCACCATCGGCAGGGCCTGCACCCGCGTGAGCGCGTCGGCGCGCAGCTGCGCCAGCGGCTCTTCGCCGAGGCGCACCCAACTGTCGCGGTCGGGCAGCACCACCACGCCGACGGTGTAGAAGTGCGCGGCGTCGGGCGCGTTCTCGCGCATCTCCATCAGCCGCCGCCCGTCATGATCGCGCAGTTCGATGTAGGGGCGGCGGGCGGGGGCGTCGTGCGCGGGTTTGCGCGTACAGCCGCCGGTGAAAAAGAGCGCGCCCGCGAATATCAGGCAGGGAAGCGGGCGAAGGTTCATGCCCTCAAAGTTAATCGCCGTCCGGCGCCAGTGCAAGCAATTAATTCTCTCTCAGAATTTCGCTTGGCGAAGGCCGCGCCCCGGTAGTGCCCCTAAAATCTCCCGGCCGTCTCATGTCCACCCCGCCGCCCTATGATGTCCGCTATCTCGAAGGCATTCGCCGCCACAACGCGCGCGAATTCTACGAAGCGCATGAATATCTTGAAGATATCT
>JAYVQF010000128.1:0-2151 GCA_043777195.1 Thermoanaerobaculia bacterium | reverse complement strand
CGACCACTGGAACGCCAGCATCGGCTGGGGCTTTGAAGGCAAGTGGGACGCCGTCGCCCTGTATGGCGGCCCGCAGCTTTACCGCGAGGAATTCAAGGTTGAAACCCGGAATCAGACGCTCGGTGTGAAGAGCACTTCCGACACTCAGAGAACGAAGGATTCCCTCGGCGCCTATGCGGGCGTCCGTTTCACCCCGGCCCCCAATTGGCGGCTCAGCTTCGAAGCCAACTACCGTGGCGGCTTCGGCAGCAGCGTCGGCGCAGCCTATCGCTTCTAAGACTCGCGCAACCCTTGCGTAAACATTGCTAATAACCCGCTTCGTTCGCGGATCGCAACCGCAGGCCGCCGGGCAACCGGCGGCCTTTTTTTATCAGTATAGAGCGACCATAATTACCGGGTCCATGATCATTGACCTCGACGCGTTTCTCGCCGCGGAGCGGCCGTTGTGGCGCGAACTGGAAGCCCGGCTGACGCGGCTGGAGGACGATCCCGCCGCGGCGCTTGATCTGCCGGGCGCAGAACGGCTGAATTATTTGTATCAACGCGCGAGTTCCGATCTGGCGCGGATGGACAGTTACGCCAGCGAGCCGGAGACCCGCCGTTATCTGGAAGCGCTGCTGGTGCGCGCTTATGGGGAAATACATGCCGAACCGGGGCGCGGCGGCCGCTTCACCCCGATTAAATTGCTGGCCGGGGAATTTCCCCGCGCTTTTCGGCGCCGCTTTCGCCCCTTTCTGCTGACCGTGCTGCTGACGATTCTGGGCATCGCTTTCGGGGCGCTGGCGGTAAGCATTGATCCCGAGGCGAAAGGGGCGCTGCTGCCCTTCGGCCACGGGCAGATGGATCCGGCAGAACGGGTGAAGGAAGCGGAAGAGGCCGGGCGCGAGGATCAACTTTCCGGCCATCGCCAGCAATTCGCGGCGGGTCTGATGGAGCACAACATCCGCGTGGGATTGCTGACCTTATCCCTGGGCATCAGCTGGGGACTGGGCAGTGCCATTCTGCTTTTTTATAATGGCGTGATTTTGGGCGGCCTGTGCACCGATTACCTGGTCGCGGGCCAGGGGAAATTCCTGGCGGGCTGGCTGCTGCCGCACGGGGTCATTGAAATTCCGGCGATTCTCATCGCGGGCCAAGCGGCTTTTGTGCTGGCGGGCGCGCTCATCGGCTGGGGCGCGCGCGCGGGACTGCGCGAAAGATTTCGCGCAGTCACCGGGGATCTCTTTGCGCTGACCGCCGGCTTCGCCGCATTGCTGGTGTGGGCGGGGCTGGTTGAATCCTTCCTCTCGCAGTATCACGAGCCGGTGATCTCATACAATTTGAAAATCAGCTTCGGGCTGTTTGAACTTTTTGGGCTGATCCTGTTTCTCACGCTGGCGGGCCGTACGCGAGAGCATGCGGAATCTGTCCTCCGACCTGTCGTCCACGCCGCAAAAGGCGCCGGGCTCCCGCCACGGAAAACCCGGGCATGAGCGAACGCACCGAGCAGCTGCGCATCCGCACCCCGGAGGGCGTGACTTTCGGGCTGCCGCTGGCCGGGCCGGTGAGCCGCGCCTTGGCCTGGGGCGTTGACGCGATCGTGGTGATCGGGACCACCCTGTTCCTGAGCAAATTCGTGGCGCTGCTCAACTTGATCGACGGGGATTTCGCGACCGGGGCGGCCATCCTGTTTTTCTTCGCGCTCTCCATCGGCTACCGCATCTGCATGGAATGGTTCTGGCGCGGGCAGACCCTGGGCAAGCGCATTCTCAAATTACGGGTGGTGGATGAACAGGGGCTGCGGCTGCGTTTTTCCCAGATCGCCATCCGCAACCTGCTGCGGCCGATTGATGTGCTGCCGGTGGCCTATCTGGTGGGCGGGGCGGCCTGTTTTTTCAGCGAGCGGGCGCAGCGGCTGGGGGATTTCGCCGCCTCGACCGTGGTCATCCGCCAGCCGCATTTTTCCGAACCCGACGCCCGGCAGATCCTGGGCGGCAAATTCAATTCCCTGCGCGCGCACGCCCATCTCGCCGCGCGCCTGCGCCACAAAACCCCGCCCGCCATCGCCGGCCTCGCCCTGACCGCGCTGCAACGGCGCGACGGCTATGACCCCGCCGCGCGCGTCGAGCTGTTCGCCGATCTCGCCGCCGACCTCAAGGCCCGCGTCGAATT
>JAYVQF010000127.1:0-2158 GCA_043777195.1 Thermoanaerobaculia bacterium | reverse complement strand
CGGATATGATTGGCCAGCGATCCATCCTGAAGGGCGGCGGTGCGATAGGCTTCCGAATCGCCTTTGTTGAGCACCGAGCCGGCGTGCAGAAACAAATTGTAGTTGAGCGCCGCGCTGGTTTCTCCGCGGCTGCTCACTTTGAGCCCATCCAGCCAGAAGATGCGGGCTTGATCCAGATCGGTGCTGGTCTTGGCACCGCTGCCGAGATAGCGATAGTAATAGGCCACGCCGAGGTTATTGAAATAAGCGGCGGTATCGGGATGGGCGGTGGTGAGACGGGTATACCGGGTAATGGCCTCGTTATACTGTCCGCGGCGCAGTACCAGCGCGGCGGCCAGCGCTTCGGTCACCGGCTCGGCATCGGGCGCGGCGGCCAGCGTCTCGAGACGGCTGGCACGCGGCAGGCTGAGCGCCCCGGTATGCAGCAGGAGATTGGTTTCATGCTGCGGATCCTGGCTGGCCGCGAGCCGGGTGTAAAGAAATCCCTGCACCGGCACCCAGAGCAGCGCCGCAGCCAGGAGGATCATCGTCGCGACTTTTTCCTGCCAGTTGAGGTAAACGAACAGCCCCGCCAGCCAGAAAAGCGCCAGCCAAGGCACGGTCAGCAGGGCGAACAGCGGCGCCAGCACCACCGCCCACGACGCGAACTCTGCGGCCGAACGCGGCCAATCGCGGCTGTCGATGAATTTTTCCGCGAGATCATGGCGCCACAGCGCGTTATACCGCCAGAACACAAACAAGGCGAACAGCAGACCGATCGCGAGGAGCAGATCGCTCAGCGGACGCAGCCAATCGGCCAGGCGCGCGGTGCGCACCGACGGGTTGCCGAAATAACGGGTTTCCGCCTGGCTCAAATGGCTGAAGATGGCGGGCAGCGCGCGATAACCATCTTGAGCAGCGCGCTCGGCGCGCTGCAAGGGAATGGCCGGCAGCTCGGGACCAAAATGATCGGCGGCATTGAGATAGCTCTCAGTCGCAGCGTCGTTCGCTTGGGCTTGAGACTGGTGGACGAGCACCAGCGCCAGCGCTTCATCGCTGACCAGATTGTGCTGGCGCATGTAGGTGTCAGTCTCGGCGAGCAGCGCCGAATAACGGGAATTGTCGCCGGTGGTGATGGCGGCGCGAATCGCCTGCATCTGGGAATTAAGATAGTCGGAATGGCCCGTCCCCCCGCCCGCTGCGGCCAGGTCGGCGGAAGAGGGAGCAGGCAGGATGGTAGCCGAAAGATCAAGCACGGGCCCGTCGGGCGCGGCGCGCAGGGTGGATCCCGCAGCGAATAAACAGAGCGCCGCAGTCAGAAAACGCAGGGCGACAGCAGCCGCGCGGGCGCGTTCCGTAAAGGACGATAAAACGCGCGGCAATCGGCTCATCGTCCGCCTTTGCCCTTGAGCGGGTTCGCGATTTTGCCCTGGCCGGGAGGCGCCATCATCTGCATGTAGATCATTTTGAGCGATCCGCCCACGGTTTTCAGAAAGGCGGCTTCGGTAGTGGTGAGATGACCGCGGGTTTTTCGCTCCAGCAGCTCCACCGCTTCGATGGTGAAATTGAGGTGCGCGACGGCCTCTTCCGGACTGACTTGGCCCGCTTGGCCCGAGAGAATCATTTGCACCGGCGCGACCAGGGACTGGATGACTTGTTCGAATTTCACCGGGCCGGTGGCTTCAGGTTCCGGGTTGTCCGGGGTCTCGCTTGCAAAGGGCTCGCCTGCCGGGTTCTTCGGCGGCGGCTGCCCGTCCGGCGCTGCGGCGCCCTGAAACTCATAGGTGACTTCCGGTTCGGACGCGGCTTCGGATGCGGCTTCGGACGTGGGAAAGCGAGGCTCGGCCGGCGGCGGGAGCGGGGGCGGCGGTTCCGGCGGGAGATCGGTACGCAACTCGCCGTCGTCGGAAAGCCGGCGGCGATCCACGAATTTCACCGGTGCGGATTTATCGGATTCAGCCATTAGGGATTGCGGACCCGTGTCCGGGAAAGAATTATAGGGGGAACGAGAAAACAGAAAGGTTGAATGCTGTGGGATGAAGGATGAGTCGTGGCGATGGCATCCTTCAACCTTTCCCCTACTAAGGGGCCGCAACGAAATAACAGTAGCAGTCTGCCCGCCGATTCATCCCGACTGGCTTCGTTGCTCGTCGCTTACATGCCTTCGGGCATGCGCGCT
>JAYVQF010000126.1:0-2158 GCA_043777195.1 Thermoanaerobaculia bacterium | reverse complement strand
AAACCAGCGCCAGTCCCAGTGAAGGCACCGCGCGCTGCCGGTCGAAAATCTGCTGCTGCGAAGGGGTGAGGGTGAGATGAATCGCGCCCAGGGTGATGCGCGTGAGCTGGGCGATGCCCTGCAGCGACAGCCGCCGCGACAGGGGCAAGGTGGCGCGCGCATCCATGCCGCGCCGCCACAGATCGAAGGACGGCGTGCTCTGGAATTGATAACGCCCGGTGAGGGTGAATTCGATGTTGAAGCCGAAAATGCTGGGATCGCGGTAGGTGAGATCGCCGCGCTGTTCCAGCGTCGAATTTTTCAAAGACAGCGAAAGCCGCCGGGCCGTGCCGAACAGGTTGTTGTAGCCCAGTTGCGCCCCCTCGCGCAGCCGTTCTTCCGAGTCGTAGCCGAGCGCGCCGCCAAATTCAAAACGCGGCCGTTCGCTCACGGCAACCACCACCGGCGTGGCCTCGGCCGGGGCGCTTCCCGCAGGTGAGGAAGGCGCCGCCGCCGTGATATCCACCGTCGTGAAGACGCCGCTGCGATACAGCGCCGTTCTGGAGCTGTCCAGATCGCGCGGATCCAGGGGTTTTCCGCTGTGGATGGCCAGTCGCGAGTAGACCGCTGAGGCGCGAGTGTGGCGCAACCCGGCCACGGTGATGGCACCAGTTGTTTCCGCAGCGCCCGAGACCATCGTGAAGGTCACGGCGGTGGCGCCATCGGATGAAATTTTCGTCGCCCAGGACGCCTTTGCAAAGCGGTATCCCGCGCGTTTCCAGGCATCCTGCATGCGCCGCACACTTTCCGCGAGCGCTTCCGTGCTGACCGGCTCGCCGGCGCGGATGGGCAGCGAGGCGGCCGCGACCGGCGGATCACCGCCGACAAATTCCACCGACTGGGCGACGGCGCGCGGGCCGGGGTCCAGCGTGAAACTCACCGTCGCATATTTTCCCTCCGGCGTCACCTTCGACTCCAGCTTCGCCGTGAAATAACCGGAGGCCGCGAGCGCGGCGCGGTAATGCGCCGTTTCTTCGGTGAGCAGCGCCTCGTTCATCGGCGCATGCCAGTGCGGCCAAGGGGTGAAGCGCAGGCCGAAACGCAGCGACGGGAAATAATCCCGCGGCGCGGGCGCCCCCGGCGGCGCCTGCGGCCAATCCGGTTTGGCAAGACGCTGTACCCGGTACGCCGGCGCGGGCGCAAAGTCATAGCGCAAAAAAAGCGTATCATCGCCGTCGGCCGGACTCCTGGCGGTTGCGGCATCGTCTCTAGGCGACTCAGCATCCGGATTTCCACGGCCCTCGCTCTCGTGCACGACGCGGACCAGCCGGCCGGTCTGGGCGAGCGCGGTTTGCAGTTCCTCCTGCAGTCGCAGCCGCAGTTCGGAGAGGAAGGGCACATCGATGTCGAGCTTGCGCAGCCGCTTTTCAAGATCCCGCCGCCGCTGCGTGCCTTCATAGACGGAGAGCACGATAGTACGGCCTGGCGCGACAGTCAGCGTGAGCTGCACGCCATTCTCCACCGGCTTTTCGCTATACCGGATGCGCGCGAGCAGGTTGCCACGCCTGCGCAGATCCGTGCGCAGATGGTCAATGGCGGCGAGCAACCGGGCGCGCGTGAGTTTGCTGCCGGGCTTTATTTTTTTACGCAGGCGCGAGGCGCCGGGATCATCGGCGGCCAGCCCGGTAATCTCCACGCCCGCCACGCGCAGCGCCGGCTCCGCGGATTGGCCGGCGCGCAATTCCCGGTCGAAGTCGAACGGCGTGAAATAGCGCAGATCGCCGCCCACGCCGCCGTAAAGCGAACCGGTGGTCACCCCGAAACGCAGGCGGCGGGTGAAGGCATATTCGCCTTCCGCGCTGTATTTACTGCTGCCCAAGTCAAAGCGCCACAGCGTCGAGAGGCGGTCGGTGACGCTCTTTCCCACCGTGATGGCCGGCGCCGTGAAGCCGCGGCTGGCGTCGAGTGCCGGCGTGAGCGCGACATATTCAAAAAACCGGCCCTCACCGGTCACGCCCGCCTGCTCGGTGAGATTGATGGCCTGATCGGCGAGATAGAGCGCGAGCAGTTCATTAGAGGGCTGGATGCCCTGGGCGGAAAGTTCATCCTGGGTTTTTCCCGTCAGCAGCAGGGTGACGATATTCTGCTGGTCGAGCGCGGGGTCGGAGCGGAAAGCGAC
>JAYVQF010000125.1:0-2171 GCA_043777195.1 Thermoanaerobaculia bacterium | reverse complement strand
GGCCTGGCGCGAGGTGCAGGACGGGCCGGAATTCGACCGCGTCCTTGACATGGTGCGTCTGGTGAAAGCCGAGGGCCTGGAAGCCTGCGTGACTCTGGGCATGCTGTCGGAATCCCAGGCGCAAAAATTAAAAGACGCCGGACTTGACGCCTACAATCACAATCTCGACAGTTCACGCGAATTCTATTCCGAGATCATCTCCACCCGCACCTACGACGACCGGCTGGCGACGCTGCGCGCGGTGCGCGGCGCGGGGATCACCGTCTGCAGCGGCGGGATCCTGGGCATGGGCGAGACCGGTGACGACCGCTGCGCCATGCTGGCGGAACTTGCGGCACTGGAGCCGCAGCCGGAGTCGGTGCCCATCAACGCGCTGGTGCCCGTCGCGGGCACGCCACTGGCGGACGCGCCACCGCTTGATCCGCTCGATCTGGTGCGCACCATCGCGGTCGCAAGAATTCTCATGCCGCACAGCCGGGTCCGTCTTTCGGCCGGACGCATGTCGCTCTCCCCCGAAGCGCAGACGCTGGCCTTTCTCGCGGGCGCCAATTCAATTTTTCTCGGCGATAAATTGCTCACCACGCCGAATCCCGCGCCGGATCAGGATGAGCGGCTGCTCGGACAGTTGACCGGTAAGAGTTTTCATCCCCCAGGACACGAAGGACACCCAGAAGAAAAGATAAAAATCTGATGGCGATTCAGGCGGGCCAATTAATTTGCAATGATCATTGGCGTGCGGTTATTGAGAGTAATTAAACGGATGATCGAAATGATTAAGAGACTCGCAATAATTCATTCCCTTCTCTATTCCTGGGTGTCCTTCGTGTCCTGGGTGGTTAAATATTCTTGAGTAAATTCCCGGAACTTCTCCGCGCCCGGATGGACGCATTGGACGCGATCAACCAGCGACGCGCGCTGCGGCCGCGCAGTGGAATTGATTTTGCCTCGAATGATTACCTCGGCTTTGGCGGTGAGGCGGCGTTTGCGGAGTTCGTGCGGGCAGGGCGGCGTGAAGGGAAGGACGGCACGGAATTCGGCGCCGTCGGTTCGCGGCTGCTACGCGGCGAACTGGCGGTGCATGAAGAATCCGAGGCGCGGCTGGCGGATTTTTGCGGACGCAGTGCGGCTCTACTGCTGCCCAGCGGCTATCAGGCGAACATTGCGCTGCTCTCGGCCTTGCTGCAAGCGGGTGACACGGTCTATTCGGACGAATTCAATCATGCCTCTTTGATTGATGGGATGCGGTTGTCCGGCGCGCGCAAACAAATCTACCGCCATGCGGATATGGCCGATCTGCGGCGACTGCTGGAAGAAGATCACGAGGCGATGGGGCGCACGGATCGCAATACCGGGTTGAAATTGATCGTCAGCGAAAGCCTCTTCAGCATGGATGGGGATATCGCCCCGCTCGCTGCACTGGCCGATCTAGCGGAGGAATTCGGCGCGCATCTCATTGTGGACGAAGCCCACGCGACCGGATTGTATGGTGATTTCGCTACGGGGAATGTGGGTGTGCAAGCGGGCGGTGCCCCGCGCGGGGGCGGGCTGGTGCAAGAACTGGGCTTGACCGAGCGGGTATTCGCCACCGTCCATACCGGCGGAAAAGCGCTCGGTGCGGCGGGCGCCTGGATCGCGGGCGATCCCGAACTCAAGGACACCCTCGTGAATTTTTCTCGCCCTTTCATTTTTTCGACCGCAGTACTGCCCGACCTCGCCCAGGCTTTGGCGCGCGCGCTGCGCTATTGGGAAATCCACGGGCCGGATCGCGCTCGGGCGGTGCGCGACCGCGCGGTGAGCCTGCGCGGCGCGTTGCAGGAGGCCCTGGCGGGGCATGCCGGGACACCCGGCGAGCCGGCGGCGGACACCCCCATCATTCCCGTCATCCTCGGCACCAACGAACGGGCACTCGCGGTAGCCGACGCGTTGCAGCACGCCGGATTCGACGCCCGCGCCATCCGCCCCCCAACGGTTCCCGAGGGCACCGCCCGCCTGCGTCTCACTATCACATGGCCAGTCGGGGACGCTGAACTGGAGCGGCTGGTGGCGGCATTACGCGCGGTTTTACCCGCCGTTTAGGGGTCGTAAAGAAATTAAATGAACAAAGATGACTGCCGAGTCGCCCGAATGGCGAGGCGCGAGAAGCGCGCATGCCCGAAGGCATGTAAGCGACG
>JAYVQF010000124.1:0-8390 GCA_043777195.1 Thermoanaerobaculia bacterium | reverse complement strand
GTCGCTTACATACCTTCGGGTATGCGCGCTTCTCGCGCCTCGCCATTCGGGCGACTCGGCAGTCATCTTTGCTACTGTTATTTCGTTGCGGCCCCTTAGTCTACTTGGCCGCCGAGGCGGGGGCCTGGACATGCATCAGGTCATGGACTTCCCTCACGCCCTTGGTGGCGCGCGTGATGCGCAATGCTTTACTGTGATGCGCTTCATCAACCGGCGAGCCTGACAGGCTGACCACGCCATAAATTATGAATTACGAATGGGCAGAAGTCCGGTTCATCCCCCATCTGCCAAAGAAATAAACGACACCCATTCGTAATTCTTAATTCGTAATTTAGCCTTCATATCACAGGCTTTTCCCCTTGGCGTCTTGGCGGCCTTGGCGGTTAAATTCTTCTCCGAACAATTCTCGCTCAATGTTTCAGCCCGGCCAGCAGCGAGACGAGATCGTCGGCGTGCTCTTCTTCCATGGCGAGGATGCCGACCAGCATGTGCCGGGTGGTGGAATCGTCATCGCCGATGTAGTGGATCATCTCGGTATATGAATCTATTGCGATGCGCTCGGCGACGAGATTTTCCCGGATCATTTCCGTGAGATTCCCGCCTTCGACATATTCGGAATGGCTGCGCGTGAGCATGCCCTTGGGCGAAAAATCGGGTTCGCCCTGCAGCTGCACGATGCGCTCGGCGATGAGATCGGCGTGCGCCTGCTCTTCGTTGGCATGTTGCAGAAATTCCGCGGCGACGGATTGGGCATGGATGCCCTCGGCCATGAAAAAATGCCGTTTGTAACGCAGTACGCAGACCAGTTCAGTGGCCAGCGCCTCGTTGAGCAGCGAGATGACTTTTTTGCGGTCGGCCTTGTAACCGGGCGTTACAGCCCCGGTCTCCATGTGTTTGCGCGCGCGGGCACGCAGGGTTTTGATGTCGGTGAGAAAGGGCTTGGCTTTGGACATGAGGGGATTCCTTTGCGCAGTGCGCGCGGCGTTTTTCAGGGTGAATTATAAATTGCGGGCCCGCAGCCGGGCCGGAACCCGGACTGCACACTTTGGCTTTCAGTGGATGCGGATCTTGGCCGGATCAACGCTCAGCTTGGGGTACTTGGGGTTGATCTTTTCAAGAGCTTTAACCAGCGTTTTGGCGACCACATGATTGCGGTACCATTTGACATCGGCGGGAATGACATGCCAGGGCGCCCAGGGGGTGTTGCATTTCGTCAATGCATCATCGTAGGCAACCTGGTAGTCATCCCAACTGGAGCGTTCCTTGAGGTCGGTGGATTTGAATTTCCAGTTTTTTTTCGGATCCTTGAGCCGTTCTTCGAGTCGGCGCTTCTGTTCGGCGCGGCTGATGTGCAGCAGGAACTTGATGATGGTGACTCCGTTTTCGCTCAAAAACCGTTCAAAGCTGTTGATCATCTCGTAACGCTTCCGCCATACGGCCTTGGGCACGAGGCCATGGACGCGCGTCACCAGGACATCCTCGTAATAGCTGCGGTTGAAGATGCCGATCGTCCCCCGGCCCGGGATCGCCTTGTGGGCGCGCCAGAGAAAATCATGATCCGCCTCCTCTTGCGTGGGAATCTTGAAGGAGGTGACATCCACCCCGGCGGGGTTGCATCCGCTCATCACATGCTTCACCGTACCATCTTTGCCGCAAGTGTCGGTGCCCTGCAGGACGATCAGCACCGCATCGCTATGGGCGGCGTAGAGCCGATCCTGAAGCTCGGTCAGTTGCTCGATGTATTTTTTCAGCTTGGGCTGCGCGTCGTCGGAATCTTTGAAGTCCCCGGTGCTCGTGGTATCGAGGCGGGACAGGCGGATTTTTTTGCCGGGTTTAAAAGTGAACGGGGGATGGGGCATGGGTTCCTCTGGGATAATTTTCGGCTTTCGGGGTTGAAAAATTTAAGGCCTGACATCATGATCCTTCTGGTGATGAGTCATGAATTACAACATCGGCCCCAAGAGCGAGGCGAACTGTTCCCACGCTTTGGTGGACACCGGGCGGTTCTTCCATTGCTCGAAAGTCACGCGCTTCGATTTCGCAAGATCGTCCGCGAAAATTTCGCTCTGTCGACGGGCGAAATCAGCATCGAACACATTCAGGTTGCTTTCGTCGTTGAGCCCGAAAGAGCGGGGGTCGAAATTGGTGGAGCCGAGCGAGACGAATTTTTCATCCACAATCATGAGTTTGCAGTGAAACATGGTGGGCTGGTACTCATACATTTCGGCGCCGGCCTGCAAGATTTCGCCCCAGCGCGAACGGGAGGCGCGGCGCACGGTGCCGGCGTCAATGTTCCCGCCGGGGGTGATGATCTGGACTTTGACGCCCCGCTTGAGCGCGTCCTTGAGCGCCTCCTCGGTGAGCGCATCGGGAATGAAATAGGCATTAGAGAGCTGGATGGAATGTTCGGATGCGGTGATGGCGAGCAGATACATCAGCTCCATGGCGTGACTGCCCCCTGCGGGCGAGCTGCTGAATATCTGCGCCGGGACGGTTTTCCCGGACTGCTGCACGGGATCAATCCAGGCGCTGAGAGCCGGATTGAATCCGGCGGCCGCCAGCGGCGGGAAATACTCATCGCCCAACAAAATCTTTCCCGACGCTTTGATCCAATTATCCACGAAGACCGACTGCATCTGCCCGACCACAGGGCCTTCGATGCGGTAATGCGAATCGCGCCAATGCTGCGGATCTTGCGCATTGCCGGTCCACGAGCCGGCGATGCCGACGCCGCCGGTGAAGCCGACGCGGCCATCAATCACCAGCAGCTTGCGGTGGGTCCGTTTGTTCCAGCGGGCTAAGTTATACCAGCGAGGGGAATGGAATTTGTAAAACTGAACCCCCGCTTTTTGCAAGGCCGCGATGTCGGCGGTGGTGATCTTGCTGCTGCCGAACCAGTCCACCAAGAGATGCACCTTGACGCCGGCGCGTGCACGCTCCATCAAGGCCTCGGCGAATTCCTTGCCGATCGCATCGGACCAATTGTAGATATAGCTTTCAAAGGTGATGGTTTTCTTGGCGCCCCGAATTTCCCGCAGCATGGCGGGAAATATTTCATCCCCGTTGAGTAGCGTTTCGACCCGGTTTCCTTCCAACACGCCGGGCCCGAGCAGCACGCCCATAACCCGACGGAATTGTGGATCATCCACCGAATAGAGGCGGGGAATTTCCTGTTTGAGCTGCTTTTCACCGGTCGTGAAATTCAGGATGAACATGGTGAGCAGCACCGTTCCCAAGACGCTGAGGACGATCGTGCCCACCTTGCTCTTGAGCGAGCGTTCGCTCCAGCGCGCCGTGCGCCGCGTCAGTGTGCGGGCGGCTTCCACCGGTTGTTGAAAATTTACCGGCGCTGTCTCCGCAGGATCCGGCTTGATCTGCGGCGGCGGGGGAACGGAGGCTTTGGGTGCTGTGGAATCCATGAGGGCAAGTATGTCCGCCGCGAAAAGCTTTTCAGGTAGGAATTTTCCTAGCCCGCTTATTCACAGTTTTTCCATGACAAAATTTCAATGCGGAATCCGGGTCAGTTGTTCGCCAGCGCCACCTGCGGCAGCCACAGTTGCAGCGGCTCTTTGCTGACCCCGATCTTGAATTCCGTCGCCGTGTCCCGGTAATCCCCGTCAATCTGGAACGGGCAGGGGGTTTCGGTCTTGAAATGGAACGCCTCGCCCGCGCCGCGGCTGATTTCGCGCATTCTTTCCAGCGGCAATTTCCCGCCCCGCGCAACGAGGGCATAGAGTGCGCGCAGGACATGCATCCGGCGCGTGCCATGAAACGCGAACAGGCCGAAACGGCGGCCAAAGACCTCGGCGTCGGGCATCAGCGGATAGGCGCCGGCATACAGCGGCGTGCGCCCGATGGCGATCATGCTGGCGGGCCGGGTGAGCGGGGCGCCGGTGATGGCCGGTTTTTTCAGGCTGCCGTATTTCATTATTGCGGTGGCCGGGTAGGCAAATCGCCCGATCCGCTTTTTCAGTCGCAAATCGGTGGCCTTGATCACCTCGGCATCCAGCCCGATTCCCGCAACGATGAGAAAGGGCAGTCCGTTGATCTCACCCGGCCAGAAGGGGCGGATGGCGCCGTCGAGCAGGCTGGCCGTCGCGGTTTTGATATCGAGGCCGGAGCCGAGCGCCTGCGCCAGGACATTCACCGTGCCCTCGGGAATGATGCCCATGGCGGTTTTGGTTCCCATGACGCCGCGCGCCACTTCATTAAGCGTGCCATCGCCGCCGACGGCAATCACGACCTCGGCGTTTTCCGCCGCGGCCTTGCGGGCCAGCCGTTCGCCATCGCCCGCCGCTTTTGTCCATACCACTTCGCATTTGCGGCCGCGCTGCGCCAGCGCCTCGATGAGCGGCGTGAAAGCGTGCGTGTCTCCGGGGTTGACTTGGGCGGCCGCGGGGTTGGCGATGATGATCCACATAGGGCCGTTATTATCCATCACCCCGGCGCAGCGGCTTTGATTTTGCATTAGGACAATGCTTACGCCAGTCGGAGCGTAAATCCTACAAAAAAATTGACCTCCACCCAGGGCGTGCGGATCAATGACGACACGAACAGTCTCAAAGGCTGCGAACGCGACCCCTCCCTGTTCGAAGATTTCCTGCTGCGCGAAAAAATCACGCCCTTCGATCACGAGCGCATTCCGGAACGCGTCGTGTATGCGCGCGGCTCCGCGGCGCACGGCTGCGTCCAGGCCTACGGGCCGATTCCCCAGTTGACAAAAGCGGGTTTCCTCAATAATCCCTCGCGAAAGACGCCGGTCTTCGCGCGCTTTTCCACGGTGGCGGGATCGCGCGGGTCATCGGATCTGGCGCGGGAGGGCGCGAGGCGGGTCGGCGCAGACCCGATGCTGATTAGAACCTGGAAGCGCAGCATCAAAATCCTGAAGCAGGCACATCCCGAAATTTCTGGAAATATACCATATGAGACCTTACCCCTGTGCACGGGGGTCTAAATCAATATACACCGCCGCAATTCTCATTGACAATCGGCAAGCCTTCGGGCCTGCCGATTTTAGTTCGCGCCAACAAGACCGCAGCGGGCGTCCGCCCTGTCCCTGATTCTTTCCGGCCGACAGCGGGGCGCGTGCTGCCGAATCACTCCACAATCGACTCGTTGCCGCAGTTATCCACCGCGGAAACGAGAAAGAAACGGCTGGTGCCGGCCAGCGGATCGCTGTAGGGCGGGGTCAACGATTGCCCCAGCTTGGCCCATCCGGTCGGATAGATGGCCGCAGCGGCGGCGCCATACACATTGTAATGGTTCAGATCGGGGGCGGGGGAAGCGGCCCAAGCCATGCTCAGGTTCGCGCCGTTCTTGGTGTGCCGCAGGCTGTTGAGGATGGGGCCCGGCGGGGTGATGTCCACGGCATCGGTGGCGCTGGCGGCGGTGTAGCTCACGATATTGCCGCAGGAATTGACCGCTTTGATGACATAGCTGTGCACGGCGCTGTCGCCGGGAACATAGGTGATAGAGGTGGCGGTTTCCGCGATGTTGTCCTGCGCCAGCACGCCATCCTTGAACAGCTGGTATTTGCGCGTCCCGGCGCCGCCGTCTCCCCAGAAGACGGTCGGAGCGCTCCAGGAAACGGAGACGCCGGTGGCGGCGCAGGCGTTGAGGTCCGCGGCGGCGATCGCGCCGATATTCTTGGGATCGGAGCAGATTTTAGCGGTGAAGATCTGCTCGACGCCGGCCAGCAATGAGGGACGACGGTCGGTCCAGAAGGGATAGGCGACGCCTTTAAGCACTGCCAGCCCCTCGTAATCGCCGTATTGGTTGGGGTTCGCGCCGGCCGCCGACTCATCGGTCATTTCGGTGGAAACTTTGGTTTCCGGGTCGAATGTGACGCCGCCGTCGCAGGAGCGGGTGTAATAAACATCGCTCTTCGCCCGGGTCGCCAGGTCGTTGCGGGTGTCGTGCCAGGAGACATGGATGCAACCGTCCGCGTCATCCACGCGCATCCACTGGTTGAACTGGTCGGTGAAAGGGATGTCCTGATGCACGATTTTTGGCGCCGACCAGGTGACACCGCCGTTGGTGGAGCGACTGAAATAGATGTTGGCGGTGTTGGGATCGGTGATCGCGATGCAGCCGGCCCCCTGCGCGGCGGTGAAATCGTTCCAGGCCACATAAACATTGCCCCGGTTGGGGCCGTTTGACCGGTCCACATCCACGGAGGGATAGATCAGCGCCCGCCGGGAACACATCGCAGGAATCCCGTAGTCGTATCCGTCGGCTGTTGCGGCAATGGTCTGCTTGGCGCTCCAAGCGCCGCCGCAGTTGGTGGATTTGGAAAAATTGATCTGCTTGAGGGAGGTGTTGGCCCAGACGTCGTACACCTCGCCCCCCGGCCCGACGGCGATGTCGGTGCCGATGGAGGCGCTGTCCAGGCTGGCGCCGGTGGTGCTCCAGGGCCCGGCATAACTCGCGGCGGTGGCCGCCTTTTCGGTGTTGCGGTCATCCCAGGCGACATATAGCCGGTCGCGGCAGGGGCTGCCCGGTTGGTAATCCACCGCCATCAGCTCCTTGTCGTTGCCGCGGGTGTTGCTGAGGGTGACTCCCGGCGACCAGGTGGCGCCGTGGTCGGTGGACTGATATACATTGACCTTGGTGGTGTTGCCGCAGGCACCGAGATACTCCAGGGTAACGGAATAAGCATTCCCGAGGGAATCGAAGGAGACGCCCGGGTCGGAATGATAGGTGCAGGTGATGGGGAGGGCGTTGGTGGCCCAGGTGGCGCCCCAGTCGCTGCTGCGATACATGAGCTGGGCACTCGAGCCGAGCGCCCCGCCGTTGTTGTTGGAGCTGCCGACCAGGTAACGCTGATTGGTCTGATCAATGGCAAGGTAGCTCTCGGTCTCGGGCAGCGCGTTGTTGGTCACATTGATGTTCGCCCCGACGATGAACGCCGTAGGACTGCCCGGATTGAGCCACGCCAGGAGCGGCGACACGGGCGGCGCGGACGCGATCCGGCCGTCCACCACGGAACGGCCCTCGGCGTCCAGGCGGCGCATCAGATCATACGACCAGCGCGGATACTGGTAAACACCCTCGGCGGGGGTATCCGGATAGAGCTCGCGAAAGGCCCGGCGCTGGCGCAGCGAGAGGTTGGTCGCGTCGTCAAAATCATTCTCCGGCAACCCGTAATTGCGCCCGTCCAGCCGCTGAAAATGATGGTGAAAATCCAGGAGCTGCCCGATTTCCGTCATTTCATCCGCGATCTGCCCCTCCCGGGGCGCGTCCGGGGGCAGCGGCCGGGCGGCGGGGGTCATCGCAACGGGCGGCGCGGTCACGGCCAGGCCGGGCAGGGCCGACAGAACCAGCCCGGCCAGCAGCAGGCAAGCGCCATTTAGTTGGAGCTGCAACCAGCCGTTTTCAGCGCGTTGATTGAACATGGTAAACCTCGGGGGGAAATGAAGTGCAGGGAGAATCGCCCAGCGGGGAAACTACATCCAAACTATACGCCGCAAGGTCATGAAAAGCAACCCTTGATGATCCCGCAAACAGCAGTGAACCGGAGTTCATGGAGGTTCCCCCGGCCGGCTCGTCTTTGGGGTCAAGTCTCATATCGTAGCATCGTGTTTTGGGAGCCAGAATTTGAGCGCGCCCGCAGGCGCGCGGAGCGTAATCGATCCGAACAGGTCGGGGCCCCGCGCGTCTGCGCGTGGGATAAGACCGGAGCTGGGGGCAGGCCGATTTGCGCCGCAGCGCAACTCCCAGCCATGCGGGGGCTACCCCCCCCCCCGCGCGGATCACACTCGCGTTGGTGGTGAATCGCGATGCTGATTGAACGAGAGGCGCTTCGTCGTTCATCAATCGCTTTACCTGCAAGAGCCTAGGCTCATCCCTGTTCCCGGAAACCGGTAGTGTCCGTATTCTTGCGCGCGTAATGGGTCGAGCGCGGGCGGGAAAGCGCCTCGCAGACCGCCTTGACGTCGTAGGGTTTTCCGGTGTGCGGGTTCACAGTGCGGCGCATGTCCTCCATCGCATCACCTTGCCCGCCGTCTTTTTTTTAAGCAGGTCGTTCTCCATCACCAAGCGGGCGATGAGGGCGTCCTTCTGCTCGTCGATCACCTCGGCCAGTTCGCGCGGGCGGTCTTGCAGACCGGTTTCCAGAGCCGCCAGGCCGCGATCGCGCCACTTGGCGAGCTTCCAGGTCGGCACGCCGCAGTCGCGGCTGACCGCCTCCAGCGACTCGCCGCGCAGCAGGCGCAGCACCTGCTGGAGCTTGCGGTTCACGGTCCAGCGCCGGACGGGGGGGGGGCGCCGCGCCCAAGACCGCTCCGCTGCGCTCGGCTACGCCTTCGCTCCGCTCCGCGGCCTTGGGCGCGGGACCCACGGAGTTTCTTCTCGGTGATTGCATCTTGATCTCCTCGGACATTCTGTCTTAT
>JAYVQF010000123.1:0-2177 GCA_043777195.1 Thermoanaerobaculia bacterium | reverse complement strand
GCTATGTTTCCATCGGGATCAGCAACCCCAACACCCTGACGGCGGTCTCGAACATTCTGTGGTATCTCTATCACAAGAATGTATCGGTGTATGAGGATCACGAAGGGGAATGGGCGGTGGTGTTCGGCACCGATTGTGAAAATCTCAAAGCCGGCGGCCTGTGCGGCGTCTATGAAGACCGCCCTCTCATTTGCCGCGACTATGACATTGACGGCTGCGAAGGCACCAGTCGCGTTCCCCCGGAGCGCATCAGCTTTGCCACCGCGCCGCCTTTCGTCGCCTGGCTGAAAAAGAAAAAACCAAAATTGTATGAACGGTGCAAAACCAAAAAAATCATTCCAAAATTTACCGCCATAGCTTGACCCCAAACCCCATCCTCCGCATGTCCCCCCCGCTTATCCGCGCCAAAGCCCTCACTCGCATATATCCCGGCGCCCGCCCGGTGCGTGCGTTGGACGGGCTGGATCTCGAAATTGCGAAGGGCGAGCGGGTGGCGGTGATGGGTGCGTCGGGTTCGGGAAAATCCACGCTGCTGCATTTGCTGGGCGGGCTCGATCATCCCTCGTCGGGCGAGCTCACCATCGCCGGACTTGATCTGCCAACACTCGATGATCGCGGCCTCACCCGGTTTCGCCGCGACCAGGTGGGCTTCATCTTTCAATTCTTCAATCTACTGCCCACGCTGACGGCTTATCACAATGTCGCGCTGCCGATGGAACTGGCCCGCGTGGAATCCAAAGAAATCCGTGAACGGGCGACCGCGGCGCTGCAGCGCACAGGGCTGAGTGATCGTCAAGAGCATCTCCCCGATCAGCTTTCAGGCGGCCAACGGCAGCGCGTCGCCATCGCCCGCGCGCTGGTGATGAACCCCGCACTTCTGCTCGCCGATGAACCGACGGGCAATCTCGACAGCGCCACCGCGAAGGAAATTCTCGAACTGCTGGTCAGCCTCAACGAAACCGCCGGCGCCACGCTGATCATGGTGACGCATGATCCCCTGGCGGCGGCCTATTGCCACCGCGTCATTCGGCTACAGGACGGCAAGCTCGCGGAGAATTAACCGCCAAGTTGCCGGGGAATTAAGCTAAAATACCGCCCCTCACATTTCAGGAGCCATAGTCATGAACGCCGTCGCCACCCTGGGTGCTGCCCAGATGAAAACCAACCTCCCCGCCTTCCGGGCCGGGGACAAAGTCAAAGTGTTCGTCAAGATCAAGGAAGGCGAGAAAGAACGCCTCCAGATATTTGAAGGCATGGTCATCGCCCGCCGCGGCGGGGGCATCAATGAATCATTCACCGTGCGCAAGCTGTCGGGCGGCGTCGGTGTGGAGCGCATCTTCCCGCTGCACACCCCCACCGTGGATCGCATCGAAGTGATGACCCGCGGCCGCGTGCGTCGCGCCAAGCTATATTACCTGCGCAAGCGCGTGGGTAAGGCCACCCGCGTGACCGAATTAAAGCCCGCACGCCCCGCGCCTGCGGCCAAGTAATCGCTCCTGCGGGATACCGCCACCGCTAGTGATGGCGCGTCACCCGTCCGCCCCCGCCACGCCTGTTCTGCCGTTCGCTCCGGCGCCCGCCCGGATTATCGCACCGGCATCCGCAACGGCTTCCGCACCGGCTTCCGCGCGTTTATCCGTGCGGAGCCGCCGGCGGGCGCCGGATGATTTTGAGGCCGCGCTGCGCGCACGCGGCGTCACCCTGATCGCAGGCTTGGATGAGGCCGGACGCGGCTGCTGGGCGGGGCCGGTCTGGGCGGGCGCGGTGATTTTGCCGGAATCAGGCGACTTTTCCGGCATTGATGACAGTAAAATGCTCTCCGCAGATGCCCGTGAAGATGCCTATCAACGAATTGCCGGAGGTCTCGCGGTGAGCTGGGCCGCCGGCCAGGCGAGCGCCACTGAAGTGGACGATCTGGGCATCGTTCCGGCCACGCATCTGGCCATGCGGCGCGCGCTGGGCGCCCTGTCGCCGGCGCCGCAACATCTGCTGGTGGATGCGCTCACGCTCTCCCAAACGGCATTGCCGCAGACCGCGATCATCCGCGGCGACAGCCGCAGTGTCTCCATCGCCGCCGCCTCGGTCATCGCAAAAGTGACTCGTGACCGCTGGATGCGCGATGCGGCCGAACGGGATTTCCCCGGCTACGGATTCGCCGCGCACAAGGGCTATGGCAC
>JAYVQF010000122.1:0-8415 GCA_043777195.1 Thermoanaerobaculia bacterium | reverse complement strand
TGGACTACGCCCATTATTTCCTCGTGCAGCAGGATGGAACGCAAGGGGCGTGCAATCCCGATCCCCGGGTGATTCTCATTCCCGGGCTGGGCGTCATCACCGCAGGCGCGACAGCGCGGGCCGCACGGGTGGCCGCCGACATCATCCGCCATTGGGCGGCCATCGTGCTGGACGCGGAGGCGGCGGGGGGTTATTGTTCGCTCACTCCGGCGCAGAAATTTTCAGTGGAGTACTGGCCGCTGGAGCTGTACAAACTTACCCTGGCGCCGAAAGAAAAAACCCTGGCGCGCCAGGTCATCCTGATCACCGGCGCGACCGGCGCGATCGGGCGCGGGGTGGCGCACCGGCTGCTTCAGGAAGACGCCTGCCTGATTCTGCTCGATCTTGCGGCGGCCGAGCTCTTCATCCTCGCTGAAGAACTGGCCGCACCTGAGCGGATTCTCATTGCGGCGGCGGATATGACGAAGGCGGCCGAGCTCGACGCGGCCTTGCAAGGCGCCATTCGCCGTTTCGGCGGCATTGACGCGGCGGTTTCCTGCGCCGGCGCCGGCGCATCGGCGCCGCTCACCGAATTGACCGAAGAGGCGTGGGATCGCGCCTTCGCGGTCAATGCTGGCGGCCATTTCCTGCTCACCCGCGCGCTGCTGCGCCTGTTCGCCGCGCAGGGAACCGGCGGCAATCTCGTCTTTGTTGCGAGCAAGAATGTCTTCGCACCAGGACGGGAATTCGCGGCCTACTCCGCCTCGAAAGCCGCGCAGGTGCAGCTCGCTCGCGTGGCGGCGATGGAAGGCGCTTCGTTCGGCGTGCGGGTCAATGTCATCAACCCCGACGCGGTATTCGCCGGCTCAAGGCTCTGGGCGGAGATCGGTCCCGGCCGCGCCGCGGCGCACGGCATCGCGACCGACCAGCTGGAGTCCTTTTACGCCGCGCGCAACCTGCTGAAGACGGTGGTGACCGCAGCGGATGTCGCCGAAGCCGCCCTGTGGCTGCTCAGCAGCGCCGCCGGCAAAACCACCGGGGCCGTCATTCCCGTAGACGGCGGCCTGCCCGAGGCGTTTCCCAGATAGGATTTAACCGCCAAGAACGCCAAGACGCCAAGGGGAAGATGGCAATCGCATCTGATTTTGGCGCTTGATTGATTGAACTGTTTCTGTCTCGTTATTTTTTTGGGTTCGTGGCGTTCTGGGCGGTAAAATCTTCTAATCCTCCGGTTTTCCGACTTGCCTCCGTCACGGAAATGCAACACTTTTTTTTACACATTATTGCCCGCAAAGCGCCCATTGGGCGTATGATAATGACTCATGACCACACCGAATCCCATCGCTCGCAGCCTGAGCTGGACGAGCATTATTTTTCTTTTTCTCACCCCGCTGATCGGCGTGGGCGGAACCCTCTGGTATTCCCTCGTCCATGGCGTCCAGTGGTGGCAGCCGGTGCTCTTTGCGGTTTTCTATCTGGGCGTCGGACTCTCGGTCACGGCCGGGTATCACCGCCTTTTTTCCCACCGCGCTTACAGCGCCCACCCGATCCTCGAAACCCTGCTGCTGATTGCCGGCTCGACGGCCTTTGAAAACAGCGCCCTGCACTGGTCTTCCGACCACCGGGTGCACCACAAATTCGTCGACACCGACCGCGATCCCTACAACATCAACAAGGGCGGCTGGTGGGCGCACATGCTGTGGATTTTCTATAAAGATCTGCCCGGGCGCAGTTTTGTGGAAGATGCCGATCTCACCAGCAACCCGCGCGTGATGTGGCAGCACCGATGGAATGTCCCGCTCTCCGTCGTTTTCGGTTTCGGCCTGCCCGCCCTCGTCGGCTGGATGATGGGCGACGCGCTGGCCGGCCTATTGTGGGGCGGCTTCCTGCGCATCTTCGTGGTGCACCACACCACCTTCTTCGTGAACTCGCTGGCCCACCTCTATGGCACCAAGCCCTACAAGAGCGATGAAACCGCACGCGATAATTTCGTGGTGGCTCTCCTCACCAACGGCGAGGGGTATCACAATTTTCATCACGCCTTCCCCGCCGACTTCCGCAACGGCATCCACTGGTATCATTGGGATCCGACCAAATGGCTCATCCAGGCGCTGGCCGCCGTCAAGCTGACGACCGGTCTCAAAACCGTCTCCAGCGCCAGCATCGAAGCCGCACGGTTGCGCACCGCCGCTGAAACTCTGGAGCCGCAGTTGGTTCGCCTCACCCCCACCGGCCGCGAAAAAGTTCGCGCCGCTCTCGCCCGCGCCCAGCGCGCGCTGGAACGCGCAGGAGAAAGCGCCCGCCGCACCCTGACCGAAGCCCGCGCCGATAGCGGTTCGCTGCCCACGAAATTCCGCCAGATGCGCCGCCGCCGCTACCTCGCCCATCTCAAATTGGCGCGCAAAGAACGGCGCCGCGCCCAGCGCCTGATCAATTCCCTGCCGCTTGCGGCCTAGTGCTGCTGGCGGCTTGGCAAAACGGGGAAGTTTCCCGCGCTCCCCTCCGCAGTTTCGCTCCTCACCTGCGCGCTCACCGCCGCCCGCCGGGCGGGAGCGCGCGACGAAGTCCCCATCGGCGCCGCACTATGGTGGCCGGGCGGGCGCATCGTCACCGCAGGTAACCGCGTCATGGCCCGGCGCGACCCCACCGCGCACGCCGAGATTGAACTCCTGCGCAAGGTCATCCGCCAAACCGGCGGCATCCGGCTGCCCGCAGGCGCGGTGCTTGCCGTCACCGTCGAACCCTGCCTGATGTGCCTCGCCGCCCTCATCCACGCCCGCCTGAGCGCGCTCCACTACGGCTGTGACGAACCGAAATGGGGCTCCGCCGCGAGATTTCAGGAATTATTCGCCGCGAAAAAATTCAACCACGCATTTTCCATCTCCGGAGGCATCTCCGGCGGCATCTTAGCGGAAGAGTCCGCGGCGCTTCTGAAAAATTATTTCAAGACGAAGCGGGGTCGTGCAATCAACACCAAAAACTCATTATTGTAAATGGGGTGACCGCAATGACATCGCGCCCGCAGGTGCAGGTGGGGCTGCGCTGCCGCAATTTTCCGTCCCCGGGTTGAATCACGGACAGCTCCGACCCTGGATGGCGACGCCAGATGAATTGGTTCCCAGCGTCGAGCCGCAACTGTTGCGGGCACGGATCAGATAGAAGGCGGAGCCGGGGGGCGAATCAGCGGCGGTAGTGGCGGTGATGGCAGTGGAGACACAGGTGGTGGCGGCGAGCGTGATGAAGCTTGCAGCGCCGGTCGAACGCAGCGCATCGTAGCTGACGGGATCATTGCCGGTCGATGCGGGGGCTTGCCAGGCGAGCGCAATTCCGCCCGCTTTTCCAAGCGTCAGCATTTGCGCTTCGGTGGGCGGCGACTTGGTGACATCCACGGTGAGTGCGGCAGGCGCGGAAGTGACCGGGTGGCCGTTCGTGACAATGACATCGTAATTGGCCGCGTCGATCGCGGCGACCGGGCTCAGCGTGAGCTGCGCGGTGCGCGCGCCCGAGACATTACCGCCGTTCGCGAGATTGACGCCATTGCGCCGCCACTGGTAACTCAGAGTGCCGGGGCCGCTCGCGGCCACCGAGAAAGTTGCTGTACCGTTGAGGCAGGCGGCGACGGGCTGCGGCTGCTGGGAAATGGCCGGCGCGGGTGGCAGATAAATGGCCAACACTTTGGCGTCGCCGGTCGGGGTGACGGTGACCGTCGCGTTCGGGCTGAGGAGATTCGAAAGCGTGGTGTTGGGGCTGAGCACCTGCCAGTGATCGAAGGCGAAGCCGGGCGGCGCGGGCAATGCCTCGATCGGCGCCTGCACGATGCCGTTCCAGTAGTAACCCGTGCCTTGGCCGTTGAGCGTGTCAATCCGCCACTGCACGGGGTTATCGTAAATCCCGCTGAGGTTCACGGTCTGTCCGGCAGCCGCGCCGCTCACCGTGACGGAAGTCTGCGAGCGGGTGGAATTGCCGAATGCCACGGAGACCCCGGCGGGAACGCTCTGCGTGTTCCAGCGATTGAAGAAGAACCCGATGAAGTAGTGCTGCGCCGTCGTCGCGTCGGTGGTGATCGCGGCGACCGACCCGACCGGATAGTTACCCGAGCCAGAAGTCGTGGGGCTGACGCCGCCGGTGGTGACATTCAGCGTGTAAAACGCACCGGCTCCGTTCGTCCGCGAAGCCGTGCGGGTGGTGGCGCTGCCGAAGATGTTGCTCACCACCGCGTAATAATTGCCGGGGGTCGCAGTCGAGTAGCTCGCGTTCATCGCCGTACTGATCGCGGTATTTGTCGCCGCGTCGTACCATTGCCAGATCATCGGCTGGGTGCCCGTAACGGCCACCGAAAACGCGCTGGCAGTGCCCGAGGCAACCGAGGCATCCACCGGCTGCGCGATGATCACCGGCGGATTGCCAAGGCTGCCGAGATTGCTTGCCATGCGGCCATAGGGGCTGCTGACCACGCAAAAGAACCCCGCGCCGTCATCGGCCGCAGTCAGACCGGACAGCGTGAGCGTCGCGCTCTTCGCGCTGGCGTTGCCCATCACCGCAATCCTGTTGCGATACCATTGAAAACTGAGCGGTCCGGTGCCCGAAGCGGTGACGCTGAAGGTCGCGCCGGCCCCGGCCAGTAGTTGATTGACCGGCTGCGTGACGATCGCAGGGGCGGTACCGGCGAGCGGCGTTACATTCACAATCTGGCTGGTCCCGCCCGTCAATCCCGTTGCCGCGTCGGTAACCTTCACATTGATGACATAGCGTCCCGTCGCGGTGAAATAAGCGGTGGGCGCGGGCTGATCGGGAAAATTAAAGAGCACCGCAGCCGGGCCGCGTGCGCTCCACAGATAGCTCAATGCGCCGCTTGCGCCGCTGACGCTCAGCAGCGGCGAGAAGGCCGCGGGCGCACCGGCCGCGCTCAGGTTCACGGCCGGCGCGCCGCTCGCGGTTGCGGAATTGGCGAGCGTTGCCAGCGGCGGTTGCGGACCCGAGGGCGTCCATTGCCAAAGCGCGTTGCCACCCCCGGCATTCGGTGCGGTGATGAAGACATGGGTGCCGTCGGTTTCAAGGGCGTTGGGCGAACCGCTGCGCACGGTTGCATCGGTGATCGGCGTCCAGCTCGCGCCGTCCCATCGGTAAACATCGTTGGGAAACCCGGTCGGGGTCGGACTCAAGCCGCGATAGCCGATCGCGATGAAGCTTTCTCCCGAGCGCGGGGTTACCATTTTGATGGGGTTCGTAAAATTGGCGACACTGGCGGGCAGCCCGGTCTGGATCTGGCGATAGAGTCCGCTCGCGTTGATCTGGAAAACGCCGGCGCCGCTGTTGCGGTCGTTGAAGGTGATCAGTTCGCCGCGCCCATCGGTGTTGATGGAGAATTGGTGGCCGTTGGACATGATCTCGTCCGCGTTGATGTACCACGGCACGCCGCTCATATCGCGCTGCGGCTCATAAAAAAGCGGATCAAACCATTCCCAGGTGATGCCGTTATCGAGCGAATGCTGCAACGGGGTTTCACCGCCCGCGAAGATTTCCCCCCACGGCGTGCGGGTCAGCGAGAAATTGTAGCCGCCCACCTGCACCAGCGGCCGGTTGGTGCCGTAGGTGGGATTAACCAGCCAGCCGACCGGGCCAGTGGGCGGATAAGGCACCGGCGCGTAAACAAAATCGTAGATCTGGCTGCGCAGCGTCCAGTTGATTCCGTCGGGGGAAACTTCGACTTGGTTCTGCCCGCACAGCATCAGGTCGCCGAAGTCGTCGCGAATGTAATTGTTGCCCGCGCTGGCCCAGTTGAGCTGGACGCCGGCGGGCGTGAAGGACGAGGATTGCCATTGCCCCGCTCCCGAGTTGTAATTGAAAATGTAAGGCGGGGTCAAAGGTTTGGGCGAGATGCGCGCGACGGGCTGTTGTTGTTTATTGAGGCAGGTCCCATAGAGGCTATTGCTGTGCGCCGCGTTATCAAGGCCGGTGTTGTTGTAAAGCGTCCATGCCGCGCCGGGCAGCAGCGGAGCACTCGCGATCTGCGGGATGAACTGGCTGGGGGGAATGAACTGGTTGTAGCCGGCCCACACCGTTTGCCCGTCCGGCGAAAGCTGCAAATCCGAGGCGCCGGGCGAACCGGTGCTCAGCATGCTCCATGAACCGCCGGTCGCGGCGGCAGCGCCGACAGCGGCGAATAGGGTGAGGATCAACACGGTTTTTTTCATGAAATAACTCCACTCCTGAATTGACCTGACCGCTGGAAACTCGCGGGATGATTTTTGCATCTGGCTTTTGCGTCGACACACCGCGGTCTTGAGAGCCGCTGCGTGACCCATCGCCCCGCTCGCTCCGATTCCATCTTGCATGAGCCGAACATGCTAGATAAAGCAACCTCAATGCCAACCCGTCAAGTCATGCAGAGCACGACGGTTAGGAATTCGGGAAATGACCGGGGTCTGGAATTGGGAAATTAAGTGACAACCTCTGGCCGCTCCTTCGAAATCAGGAATGAATGCCAAAATCTTCCTGATTGCGCGCGAGCGGCAACACAGCCGCCCGCAAAGTCGCTGAATCTGAAGCTCAAGCCGGCAACCCCTGAGCTTTCCCGTCCGTTAAACTTCCCACCTCATGACTGACACCGCCCTTTTATTCATCGACAATTCAGAGCACAATTCGGATCTTTATTACGCCACCGGTTTTCTCGCCGGCGATGCGTTTCCCTTCACCATCATCGGGACGGAAAAGATTTTGCTGATGGGTGATCTGGAATATGGCCGCGCCAAGCTGGAGAGTCGCGCCGATACGGTGCTCCTCACCAAGGGGTACAGCGAAAAGGCGAAGGCGGCGGGTGTTGAGCGGCCGGGCTACATTCATATTCTTGACGAGTTCTACAAGGAACGGGGCGTGAAGAAGTTGATTGTCCCCGGTTCTTTCGGATTGCAATACGCCGATCCGCTGCGCAAGCTTGGCTATGCAGTGGAGGTCAAGCCCGATCCGGTTTTTCCCGAGCGGGTGATCAAAACCGCGACGGAAATTGCCGCCATAGAAGAGGCCCAGCGGGTGACGGAAGTGGCGGTGCAGAAAGCTTTCGACATCCTGCGCGATGCGGAAATCAAAGGCGACGCGGTTCATTACGAAGGTAAAACCCTCACGGTCGAACGGCTCAAACACGAAATGAACAAGGTCTTCTTCATGGAGGATCACGCCTGCCCTGAGATGATCGTGGCGCCCCATCCGCAGTGCTGCGACCCGCACAACCGCGGCTCCGGCCCGATTCCGGCAAACCAGCCGATTGTCTTTGACATCTTCCCCCGCTCGATGAAAACCCGCTTCTGGGCAGACATGTCGCGCACGGTGGTCAAGGGCAAGGCCAGCGACGGCGTGAAGAAATTATTTGACGCGGTCTTGGAAAGCCAGACCGCCGGCCTGAACGCCATCAAGCCCGGCGTGGGCGGCGACGAGGTGCATGCGGCCTGTGTTGCGGTCTTTGAAAAGCTGGGATACAAAACCGGCCTCAATGAAGGGCGCATGGAAGGCTTCATCCATTCGACCGGCCACGGGGTCGGCCTCGACATTCACGAATTGCCGTCCGTCGGCCGTCTGCCCTCCCGTCTCGACGAGAATGCGGTAGTGACGGTGGAGCCGGGTCTCTATTACCGCGCCATCGGCGGCATCCGCCTGGAAGATATGGCGCTGGTGACGAAAGACGGCCATCGCAATCTCACGAAATTTCCGAAGTACCTGGAAATTGCGTGAGTCGGCTTTTGACTTCTGGCTTTTGGAGTTGTCATGATTAAGTCAATGTTATGTTTTTCCCTACCGCGCCAGACCATCGCGCGGAATTCATCAACGGCTTGCGTCATCGCCAAAAGCCAAAAGCCACAACCCAGAAGTCTGGGCTGTCTCTCACTGATGCTGTTCGCCGCCGCCGGCATTCAGGCGCAAATGGCTTCGTCGCCATCAGCGCCGGCCACCCAGCCTCACATCCACCTCATCTCCCCGATGGCCGACGGCAATACCGTCACTTCCTCTTTTGGCGAACGGCGGCTGACCCATCTTCATTCCGGTTATGATTTTTCCACGGACGAACAAATTGGCTGGCCGGTGCGGGCTGCGGCGGATGGGGAAATCTTTCGCTTGAAGATCGAAAAACGCGGCTACGGCCGGGCGATTTATCTGCGCCACGCTGACGGATTTTCCACCAATTACGGCCACCTTTTTGCGTATGAAGAAGCCACCTTGAAGCTGGAAAGCCGCGTTAGGGCGGAACAGAAAAAAAATGGCCGTTATCCCGGGGATATTTATTTCGAACCCCCGATCCAGGTCAAAGCCGGCGATATCATCGCCTACAGCGGCGAGGCGGGCGTCGGGATGCCCCATCTCCATTTTGAATTGCGTCTGGGCGATGCGCCGGTGGATCCCCGCGTCTATTCCGATCTTCCCTTCAGCGCGCCGGGAGAACTCAAG
>JAYVQF010000121.1:0-2188 GCA_043777195.1 Thermoanaerobaculia bacterium | reverse complement strand
TGCAGACGGCGGAAACACGCAAACCCGCGCTCGCCGCAGAGCCGAAACCTGCGCCCGCCGTCGGCGTCCCGGCTGCCGTAAAGTCACCCCCCGCCGAGCCGCCGCCCGCCGCCAACCCCGCGCCCGCGTCGCAACCCGCCGCCGAACCGGTCAAGGAAATTTATACCGCAGCCGAAGTGGATTCTCCCGCCAAGTTGCGGGATGACCTGCAGCCCGATTATCCCAACCGCGGACGCGGTAGCGCCTTGGTGTTTCTCCGCCTGGTCGTGGATGTATCGGGCGCCGTGGTGAGCGCTGAAGTCGTGAAATCGGATGATGTCGGCTACGGATTCAATGAGGCCGCCATCGCCACCGCGAAAAAACTGCGCTATGTTCCCGCGATCAAGGATGGCCGTCCGGTGAAATGTTCGGTCACCAAAACTTACAAGTTCAAGGGCTGAGTCCGACCCGTTGCCCCCTTCTCCGCTGACCTCCGCCATCCTGATCGGGCTGGAATTGCCCGGACAATCCGCCGCCCTGCTGGCTGCCCACCTCGACGAACTCGCCGCGCTGGCGCAAACGGCGGGATTCGCCGCGGTTGAACGGCTGACGCAAAAGCGCGAACATCCCGACCCCGGCCTCTATGTGGGACGGGGCAAGGCGGAAGAAATAACCGCGCTGCTGGAAGAAAAAAACATCCACTGGATTCTGTGCGATGATGAGCTGAGCCCTTCGCAACAGGCGAACTTGGAAAAGGAAACCGGAGCCCGGGTGCTTGATCGCGCCCTCCTGATCATCGAAATATTCGCCCGCCGCGCCAAGTCGCGCGAGGCGCAAACCCAGGTGGAGCTGGCGCGCATGGAATACCTGCTGCCGCGGCTGCGCAAGATGTGGTCGCATCTCGAGAGGCAATCCGGCGGCATCGGCGCGCGCGGCGGCATGGGTGAAAAGCAGCTGGAAATCGACCGCCGCATCGTGCGCAACAAAATTTCCTCGCTCAAGGCGGATCTCAAAAGCATCGCCACGCAGCGCGTGCTGCGCCGCAAGGGCCGTTCGAAATTGCCGCAAGCGGCCATCGTCGGCTATACCAATGCCGGCAAATCCACACTCATGGCGGCGCTCAGCGGCGAAAAGACCTTCGTCGAGGATCGGCTCTTCGCCACGCTCGACCCGCTGGTGCGGCGCATCAACAACGGCGGCAAGCCTTATCTGCTGATTGACACCGTCGGCTTCATCCGCAAACTGCCGCATGATCTGGTGGCCTCGTTTCAGTCCACCCTGGAAGAAGCGGCGGTGGCGGATTTGCTGCTGCACCTGATTGATTCCAGCGATCCTGACTTTGAAGAACACACGGCGGTGTCGCTGGAGGTTCTCAAATCCCTCTCGCTCGATCAGCGGCCGACCCTGACGATTTTTAACAAGATTGACCGGCTGAGCGAAGAGCGCCTGGAATTCCTGCGCCACCGCTATCCCGATGCGCATTTCATCAGCGCGCTGGATGAACCTGGAAAAGTTCTCGCCACAGCCGTGCGCCGCGTGCTGTTTCCCGCGCCCGTGCCAGCGCCGCCGCCCGCCGCCCGGCCCGGTAAAAAGCTGCGGGCCGTGCGGACGCGCAAAAGCGCCTGATCGCAGCCTTTTATTCAATGAATTCCGCGCCCGCGATTCTGGCGGAAGGGCTCGACTACCGCTATCGGCGCGATTCGAGCGGCACGAAAGCGCTCGACGGGTTGTCCTTCGATGTCGCGCCCGGGGAGATTTTCGGATTGCTGGGGCCCAACGGCGCGGGCAAAACCACCGCCGTGCGTATTCTCTCCACCATCCTGCGCCCGCACGCCGGGCGCGCCGCCATTTGCGGCCATGATGTCGCGCGCGATCCCCTGGGCGCACGGCGGCAGCTGGCGGTGGTGTTGCAGGAAAACGCGGTGGAGACGATGCTGACCGTCCGTGACAACCTGCGGCTCTATGGACGGCTGCATGGACAGGACGCGCGAACGACCGCCGCGGCGATGGAGCGCGTGGTGGCGCTCTTGGAACTCGAACCGCAGCTGGGCAAACGGGCGCAGGAATTATCGGGTGGCACCAAGCGCCGGCTGCAAGTCGCAAAGGTATTGATGGTGGACACGCCGGTGTTATTCCTCGACGAGGCGACCACTGGCATGGATCCCCTCATCAAACGCACCGTGATCGCGGCGGTGCGGGCGGAAGCGGC
>JAYVQF010000120.1:0-30693 GCA_043777195.1 Thermoanaerobaculia bacterium | reverse complement strand
CGGTGCTGGACTGCACCGTCTGGGCACGGGCGGCGGAGAGCGATCGCTGCGCGGTGAGCAATTCAAGCATCGAACCCACGCCGGCCTGGTAACGGCCTCGCGAGACCGCCTCGGACTGGGTCGCAGCACTGAGCAGGTCTTCACCGCTTTTCAACTGCCGCGCGGCGGTCAGTTCGCCGTGATAGGCCGTGAAGACCTCGGTGATCACCACGTCCTCGCGTATGCGCACGGCGTTGCGCGCCTCGTCCGCCTCGAGCCGGCGCTGCAGCGCGTCGTAATGATTGCGGCCGCCGGAAAAGACCGGGACATTGAGCGTCACGCCGATGCTGAAATTATTGGCGGGCGGCCCGGCGGGGATCTCGTAGAAAACCCTTCCTGCGGTGGTGGTGAATCCGATCGTGGGCAGCCCCTCGGAGCGGACCTCGCGCGCCTTCGACTCGGCTTTTTCCGCCTCGGCCCGCTGCGCGACAAGGTCGGGCCGCCCCGCGAGTGCCTCATCGAGCAGCCTTTCGATGGGTATCTCCCGCACCGTCGCTTGGATATCTACAGGCAGCTCCTCCACATCCACATCGAGCGTCACCGGCAGGCCGAGCCCGGCGAGCAGCGCGCCGCGCAGCACAGCGATCCGCCCTTCGGCCGACTCGGACGCTAACTCCGCTTCGGAGACAGCGGTCTGCGCGGTCAGCACGTCGGCGATCGTGGCGGCCCCGACCCGCCGCCGCTCCTGCGCCGCATCGAGATGCGCTCTGGCGTCGTTCTGTGCCGCCTGCGCCGCCGTGCGCAACGCCTTGGCCCCCTGGAAATCGAAATAGGCTTGCTCGGTGGCGTAGATCGTATCCTGGATCGCGGCGTCGTGGCGCCAGTCGGCAGCGAGCAGCGCGGCGCGGGCTTGATCGACCCGGGCGGAGCGGCCGCCGAAATCGAGCAGCAGCCAGGTGAGCGATATGGTCGGCCCGTAGCTGGTCTGCTGGAAATGGATCTTGCCCCCCTGCGCGGACTGCTCGGAGCGCGTGAAATTGCCGCCGGCGGAAATGACGGGAAAATATTCGCCCCGTTTCGCGCCGTATTCCGCCGCCGCGGCACGCGCCTTGAGCCAGGCGTCACGCGTAGCGGTGCCGTTGCGCAGCGCGAGGTCGACCGCAAGCGCGAGCGGGACGCGCACGCCCGGTTGGCGCAGGAAGGCGGGCGGTTCACCTCTGCGCGGCGGCGCGACCGGCGGTTCCGGGGGTCGCCAGGGGGTCTGTTGCGCCGGCGAGGGGGCGAGAGGGCCACCGGGCAGGTCGCCGCCGCGCGTGCGGGACAGCGATCCGACGGCCAGCAACAGGAGCGGGATCGCGGTATGCCTCATCGCTTCGTCTTGCGCCGTCCGGGGGGCTGGAGGAGTCCACGGAGAAAAAGCTCCGCGAGCAGCGCCGCGTCATCGTCCGCAGCCGCCTGTAAATCACCGGCCAGCCGCTGGCTGGTGAGCGCGAAATGGGCGTCAAGAAAGATCACCGCCAGCTTGCGCGACGGCAGCGGGCGGAATTCGCCCACCCGGATGCCCGCCTCGATGACCGCGGCGATTTCCTCCACCAGCTTGCGGAAACGAGGCGTCTGGAACCGGGCGGCCTTCGCCTCGGTCACGCGCCGCTCATACAGCAGCACGCGGAACAGCCGCTGATGCGTGGTGAAATAATCGAGGTAGGCGGCGCTGAAGGCGGCCAGCCGCGCGGCGGGCGGGTCGTTCCCCGCGAGCACGCCGTGCAGCCGCGCCATGAGCGGCTTCACGCTCGATTCGACCACCGCGTCGAGCAGCCGCCGCTTATCGGGGAAATGCAGGTAGAGTGTACCCTTGGCGATGCCGACCTCGCCCGCTAGCCGCTCCATGGTCAGGCCGGCGATGCCATCCCGACTGAGGATGGCGACCGCCGCGTCGCGGATACTCCGCTGCTTTAACTCCCCCCAAGGGCCGGACCGTCCGCGACGGGTTTGCGATTGCGTCATGATCAAGGATAAAATGACCGAGCGGTCATTTTAGTGACTATTGGGTCATTTTACAACTGGATGCTGCAACGCCCGGCGGGCTTTGGCATTTCGGGAACGAAAATCCCGCCACCACTCACGCCGCCCACCCCGCGCACAGCAACTCTGCTTGCTGGAGCACGGTCTTGGTGGCTTCCTCGGCGAGATCAGGCGGGTAACCGTGTTTCTTCAGAATCCGCTTGACCATCACCTTGATCTTGGCGCGGGCACTTTCGCGCAGCGTCCAGTCGATGGTGACGCTCTTGCGCACGCTGGTGAACAGCTTGGCGGCGAGCAGCGCTTTGTACGAAGGAGATTGACTCGTTTTATTCTTGAATTATTGACTCGTCGAGCCGGCCCCTCGGAGTTGACTCGATTTTTTTTCTGGTTGATGGACGCGTCGAGCCCGCTCTTCGGGATAGCGTGGATGCCGGGTTGCCACCAGGTAGCCACGCCGCTTCGTGCCTCGTGATGACGGGTGGCCGCAGGTGCAGCGCGGCTGTACAGTGCATCGGGTAATATATATTGGTGCCAATGCAAATAACCCGGAAACCGGATGTCGCGCACGATCAGCGGGCCGTGCTTGACGCGATCCGCCGGATCGTCCAGGCGCTGCGCCACTCCAGCCAGTCCATCGAAACCCGGACCGGATTGTCCGCCGCGCAACTGTTCGTCCTGCAGAAGGTGGCGGAATCAGACGGCGCCTCGGTGGGCGGGCTGACGGCGCTCACGCTGACCGGCCAGAGCTCGGTGTCGCTGGTGATGAAAAAACTCATCACGAAAAAGCTGGTCGTTCGCGCCCGCTCGGTGCGGGACAGCCGGAAAGCGTTGCTTACCGCCACCGCCCGCGGCCGCGCGATGCTGAGGCGGGCGCCGGAGGCGCCGCAACTGCTGCTGATCCGCGGGCTGCGCCGGCTGCCGGTGCCGGAGCAGCGCCGGCTCGCGCGTAGCCTGAGCGCCTGGTTGCGTGCGATGAAGCTGGATGGCGGCATTCCTGAATTGTTCTTCGAAGGCGGTCTGCGCTCCGGGGTCCGGCGATGACCGTCCCGGCACGCGACGTCGCCGTCATTCCGCCCCGGATGGCGCCCACCCTCGACCGGCGGGTGCTGCTGCTGAGCGGGCTCGCCGTCCTCATCGCCTTCACCGCCGGTCTCATCGCCCAATTGCTGGTCGCCCTGATCGGCCTCATCACCAACCTGGCGTTTCATCAGCGCTGGGACAGCTCTTTCGCCTCGCCCGCGGGCCATTCGCTGGGCCTGCTCGTGATCGGGGTTCCCGTCGCCGGCGCGCTCGGGGTCGGGCTGATGGCCCGCTACGGCTCTGCGGCGATCCGCGGCCACGGCATCCCCGAGGCGATGGAGCAGGTGCTGTTCAACCAGAGCCGCATCCCCTTCCGGGTGCTGCTGCTCAAGCCGCTGTCGGCGGCGATCTCGATCGGCACCGGCGGACCGTTCGGGGCCGAGGGGCCGATCATCGCCACCGGCGGCGCGCTTGGCTCGCTGGTGGGGCAGTTCGTCCGCGTCACCGCCGACGAGCGCAAGACGCTGCTTGCCGCGGGCGCCGCGGCGGGCATGGCCGCGACCTTCGGCAGCCCGGTGTCGGCGGTACTGCTCGCCATTGAATTGTTGCTGTTTGAATATCGGCCCCGCTCGATCATCCCCGTCTCGCTGGCCGCGGTCACCGCCGCCGGCGTCCGCATCGCCCTGAACGGTCCGGCACCTGCGTTCGCCATGCGCGAGCTGGTGCAGCCGGGCGGGCCGGCACTGGCGGCCTACATCCTGCTGGGCGCGCTGATCGGCGTCATGTCTGTGGGGGTGACCCGGGCGCTCTACGCGATCGAGGACGGCTTCGAGAAGCTGCCGGTCCACTGGATGTGGTGGCCCGCGCTTGGCGCAGTCGTGGTCGGCGTTATCGGCTATATTTCGCCGCACACCCTCGGGGTCGGCTATGACAACATTGAGCACATCCTCAACGGAGAGATTGCGGGGCGGGCGCTGCTGATCCTCGCCGGGCTGAAGCTGCTCTCCTGGCTTGTCGCGCTGGGCAGCGGTACCTCCGGGGGCACGCTTGCCCCGCTCTTCACCATCGGCGGGGGGGCCGGCGGGCTGCTGGGTGCCGCCTGCTCGGCGTTCTTCCCGGCACTGGGCGTGGACATCCGCATCGCGGCGCTGGTCGGGATGACCGCGATGTTCGCGGGCGCCTCGCGCGCGCTGCTCGCCTCAGTGGTGTTCGCCTTCGAGACAACGCGCCAGCCGCTCGGGCTGCTGCCGTTGCTGGGCGGATGCGCCGCGGCTTACCTGGTCTCCCATTTGCTCATGCGCAATTCCATCATGACCGAAAAAATCGCCCGGCGCGGGGTTCGGGTGCCGGCGGAATATTCCGCGGACCACCTCGACCAGGTGCGGGTGGGCGAGCGCATCGCCGGCACGGTGACTGCGCTGCGGGCGGGCGATGCGCTGGGTGCGACCCGCGAGTGGCTGGCCGCCCACGGCCCCGGAGCGTCGCACCAGGGTTTTCCCGTGGTGGACGACGCGGGCCGCTTGGTGGGCGTGCTGACCCGGCGCGACCTGCTCGACCCCACCCGATCGCCTGAGGCGCTGCTGCGCGAGCTTATCACCCGGGTGCCGGTCGTCGTCTTCCCGGAAAACTCCCTGCGCGAGGCGGCCGACCATATGGTTCGCGAAGGCGTGGGCCGGCTGCCGGTGGTGACGCGCGATGCGCCGCGCGTCGTGATCGGCATGATCTCTCGGGGCGATCTGCTCGGCGCCCACCAAAGCCGGCTCGATGACGCCCATCTCCGGGTGCGCCACCTGGACATCGTGACTTTCGTCACCGGCCGGCGGCGCGATGACGGGCCGTCACCTCCGCGATAACGCGACCGGGGCGATGGCGAGCAGCGCGCCCGCCGCGGCTTTACAGCACCACATCGTACCCTTCGAACACAGGATGTCCCGCCAAAGTCCCCGCGGGCGAACGGGCGTCCGCTTGGGCTTTGCGGAATGATTCCGATTCGGTCTAGGCGGTGAGTGCTTCGCACAAGGCCCAGACGGAATGCGAGGCGAACAGCGTCAGTCCCGCTTTCGTCTCGCCGCGCAGAAGATGGAATTCCTTGAAACCGGGCACCTGGCCGAGATAGGAATCCCGCTTGCGCCACATCTCCTCGATGCCGTGTTCGAAACCCGCATTAACCGAAAAGCGATTCATGGCGATATACATGCGATGCTCCAATACCCGTGATCGTCCCACCCGATTCCTTCGCGCACTGGCTTGACCCCAATGTCCAGGAGCCCGACCAGCTACAGCCGTTTTTGCAGCCCAGCCCCGGACGCGAGCTGGCGCTCCACGCCGTCACCGGCGCGGTCGGCAGCGTCAAGAACGAGGGCGCGGCACTCATCGAGCCGGTGAGGTTGTCCGGTTAACGCAATGCCCGCGCGAACCCAAGCAATTGCTTTAGGGCATCAGCGGCCGCATCCATTTCCACTGGCCGGCTGAGATGAGCATCAACGTGAAGCTTTACGCCGGGTGCGCTGATTTGGGCTTTGACGAGTTGCCCTTGGAGCTGCTCCATGATCACTTGGGCACGCGCCCCCATCAGGTACATGCGCACCCTGTCCGGTTCCTTGCCCTTGACCTTGAACTCTAGGTCGAACTGCGGGTCACCGACCTCGATGTCTTGGGTATGGAATACCTTGCCGAGTTTGGAGACGAAGGTTTCCCGGTAGACCTCCAACTGGTCGGGCATCCCATGGATTTCTACCGTCATGTCAATCTGCAGGTGATTGGTGTCTGAAGACTTCCCCTGGCTGGTTCCAGTGGCTGTGAGCCTTACTGGAAATCCTTCGAACATCCCGGTAAATACATCGAAGCCGCGCCAGAAATTCTTCTCTCCGGTCAGTCCCTGGCGTTCACCGAAGGCTCGCCATGCCGCCTTGTGGCGATTGTAGATCTTCATGGCGAAATAGATCACCACGGCGAAAAACGCCAGTATTAATGCCAATATCAGGAGGGGAACAAGCAGATTTTCGTTCACGAGTACCTCTTTTTATCTGTTGACCGCAGCCCACCCAGGAACAAATTTCCCGGCACTCCGCAGAGCACGGCGATGCGTTTTCCAGTCCTGATCGAAGCGCGCCACGAGCGCCCAGAATTTGGCTGAGAGGTTGTGCTGGACGGTGTGTAAAAGCTCATGGAGCATTATATGCTCGGCAAGCTCAGGGGGCAGAAAGAGGAGATTGCGGTTGAGATTGACCTGGTTTGAACGGGAGCAGGAGCCCCAGCGTGTACGACCGGAACTGATACGGGCACCCGAGAACGGCAGCTCAATGGTGCGACTCAATGCCTGCAGTCGTGGGATGAGGCATTTCTCGGCGTGGTGCTTCAGCCAGTGACACAGAAGGATCAGACACACTGCGGAGTTGGCATTCAAACCCGTGATGGTGAGTCGCTTGGCGAAGAGTCCTTGGTCTTCTTCCGCAGGAAAATCGCACGCAATTCAATGGCCGGGGTTTTTCGCAGGGCGCAGGGGAAAAATGAGGATGCATGCGACCATGAATGCCGCGAGGACCGCCGAGGCGGTGAAGCGGCTCCATGCCAGCCCGCCCGCGCTGACCGGTTTGTCAAGAAAATCCCCGACGACGGCGCCCAACGGCCGGGTCAGGATGAAGGCTGCCCAGAATAAAGGCGTATGCGGAATTCTGCTCCAGTAGTAGGCTGCGGCCACCAATGCCAGCAGCAGGGTGAACAGCAGGGCGCTACCGAGGTAACCCAGTCCGGCAGTGTCGGCGGTCCAGTCGCCCAGTGCGGTGCCCAGAGTCTGGGAAAACATGATGGTGACCCAGTAGAACGCTTCCGACTTGGGCGAACTCACAGTGTTGATTGATACCGATCCGAGCACCCGATGCCACAAGAACAGGGAACCCATCAACAGCAGGAACAGCAGGGCGCTGCCACCCGAATAACCGATGCCGAGTGAGCGATCGGCGAAGTCCGCCATTGTCGTGCCGACCGTGGTGGTCGCGACGATGGTTGTCCAGTAAAGGAACGGATGAAATTGCTTCGCCTTGATCTGGGCGAACACCGCGATGAAGAATATCACCGCGAAAATCGCGGTACTCACCAGATAACCCAGCTTCAGAGACATCGAAACCGCATCGCCGGCGGTTTCACCCAGCGTGGTGGCGGCCACCTTGATGACCCAGAAGATCAGGATCACTTCCGGAACCTTGATGAGGGATGGTTCAGTCGAATCGTTCATGCTAATTACGCGTTGTGGCCGGTTCACCGGCCTTCGACCGCAGTCTCCTTGCGTGTCGCGAAGATCTTCATGATCCAGAAAAAGGCGGTGACTTTCTCGATTTTGTTCAATGACGCTCCGGGGTGATGGCACTGAATTCTACCGGGTGGAACCATTGGCATGTCCGGTGAATAATCCCAATCAGCGGTCCGTCCCGACGGAGTTCTGGACATTGCAGGCCAGTATCCGGGCGCGAGACTCAACCTCGCCATCGCTACGAAGATTGTAGACGCACACCGGCTCTCCCTGCCGATCCGCGCGATTGTAGGCACAGGTCGCCGAGACGCATTGCCCGTTGTCGGTTTCAGCGGCGTCAATATAGTTTTCGCATGTCAGCGCGGCGCAGCCGCCGCCCTTCAACGGAAGGGCATTGCAGCTTCCGTCATGAAGATGGCTATCGCTCACGCCGGTCACTGTCGCATCGACCTTCACGCCCCCTAAGTTCGCCCCATCGCGTTCGTGGGCAGACCAGAGCGCGAAAACCAACCGATCCTGTTCTGCACTAACGATCGACACGCCGCCCCGACCGGACTCGTGGTTGGCGCTCAGGGTGTGCCGACAATAAGTGTAACCCGCCGGAAAGGCAACTTCTACTTGGGTTGAACCACCCTCGGTTGGTCCTTTGGCGGTTTGGAACACCAGTGCTTTCGTTATCTCGCCAGGCGCGGCACCCCGATGCCAATCGCTTGTCCCGTCTGTCCGATGCGCTGCACCGACCTGACTTTCAGATTCAAAGCGAGGCCGACGACTATTCAAATCAGCGCTGCGATCGTTCAGTTCAACGCGGGCGAATTGAAACTTTTGCGCGCTGAGCGCGAGGGTGACCCAAGGGGCATCAAGAGGGCCGTCCTTGGCAAAAACGGCGCCTCTGGCTCCCTGAAAGACAACGTGCGTGTCCTGAAGTGCAAACATTGACACGCCCTTTGCTTCCTGATTCCACTCGCCATTTAGGCCGCCGGACTTGACGCTCAGCACGCCGCTTTGCACAACGCCAATGCGATCCCCGCTCATCTTAAAACTGGAAACCCCGTCGGCTTCTGTTACCCAAGGGGCGCCCGGCACAGCATCCTTCACTTGCAGCGTGCCACCCCGGCGGAGTATGCCGACGCGGTTGTTGGTTATGTAAAAACTTTGCACGCCGGTGGCTTGGTGCACCCAAGGCGCATCCAGCCCACCTTCCTGCAGCTCAAGCGAGCCATTTGTATACAACACACCGAGCAGACGGCCAGCCATCTGGAAGCCTTTGACTCCATCCGTCACATGCACCAGCGTGCTGTTCAGTGCCCCTTCCTGCATCTGCAGTACGCCACCCCACATGAGGATTGCGATGCGCTGATTCTGCATCTGAAAGTCCTGGGTCCGCTCAGAAACTCGCACCCAGCTGGCCTCCAGATCGCCTTCTTTCACATCAAGACTTCCTCCACTGTTGAGTATGGCAATACGGTCGCCGCTTAATGCGAAATTTTGCGTCTGTTGTGCTACCTGCACCCACGGCACATTCAATCCGCCTTCTTTCACCAATACATTGCCGTCCCGGGTGCGCACGCCGATTCGGTCACCCTCCAAGGCGAAACTCGTGACATTTTCGGACTCCACAGTCCACTGGGCATCATGCATGTTGTCCTTCACTCTTAAGGTGCCGTTGTTTAAAACCCCGACCCGATAGACGGGGCCGCCATCCGCAGCAAGCAATGCAGCTGCAGTGGCAAGGAAGAAGGTGGCGGAAAAGGCGCGACTTTTATTGGCAGAGGCGGATCGTTTCCCGGGTTGCCCGACTAGAATGCTGGCGAAGAACTTCATGGCATACTCCTGAATGATGTAATAATTAGGGTTTGTTGGGAATCACTCCTGACAAGTATGGATTTAGATCTGTTTACAGCGTGTAGGATAATGGCGGTAAGTTGCATGAGATTATTCCTACCCACTGGTGTCCAAGAAAATCTTCTTCCGGAAATATTGACCTGTGGAATCGGGTAGTTTGCCATCGATTCTCTTGAAGCTGATTTCAGGTTCCCATTCGGGTTTTCATAGGGGAAAGTCAATTTATATTGGACAGCAGTGATCCAATTTAATACCCGCGAGGAGAACAAAATGAAAATCGGTTTTTTTATGGCAATCGTGTTGCTTCTGTTACCTGCATGTAATTTCTCTAAGTCCATCTCCTGATCGGCATGCTAATGAATCCGGATTTTCGCGGGCAACTCAGCATAGAGTTTTCAACGACTCCGGTATACCGAATGAGCCCTGACGCTAAGGTTTCCCCGCCTCCCGCTCATCGAGCCGCTTCTGCACCTGGCGGATCGCCAGTTCGGTTCGCAAAGCGACCTGAAAAGCCTGGTCGGCCGCGAGGCGGTCTTTCTCTGCCTGCCTGTTCTGGCTCATCATGATGAATGGCGCCTGTGCGGCGCTGATCACATTCAGCACCACATTGAGGAAGATGTAGGGGAAAGGATCGGGCGGTCGGACGATCAGCCAGGTGGTGTTGACGACTGCCCACAGAATGAGGAAGAAGCCGAACAGCAGGATAAAGCGCCATGAGCCGCCGAAGCGGGCAAATTGGTCGGCAACCCGGTCGCCGAAGGTGAGCCGTGCCTCCATCAAAGCGTTGACATTCTTCACCTGCAGGCGCGCGAGCAATTCGTCGGCGCCGCGCAGTCGCCCCGCGACGATGGCGAGAAATTGCACTGCCGCGGCCGGGTGCGTCGCGATCAGGTCGAGGATGGCGGTGCGCGGGATGGACACCAGCCAGCTCTCCGTCGCGGCCCGCGCCGAGGCCGTGCGCGGGCGGTGCTCGAAAATCGCCAGCTCGCCGAAAAAGGCGCCTTCGCGCAGGGTCGCCAGGACGACTTCCCCGGAGGGGGTGTCAAGAACGATCTCGACCTCGCCCCGCTCGACAATCAACAAATCCTCCGGCATGTCCCCCTGCCGAAAGATAAGCGCGCCGGCCGCGACACCGCGTGTGCTCGCCGCCGCGCGTAGCCGCTCGATCGCGTCAGCGGGCAAGTCGCGGAAAAGCGGAATGGAAGCAATCAGGTCGGGTGCCGGCATGGGAGGCGGAATCTTAGCGAATCGGCGGCGGTGAAAACGGCGGCGGCCCAGGTCGTGTCCGTTATTAGGTCTGACGAATTCGTCGGGACGCCTCGGCTTCATGACCCCCATTGAGGCTCGTCTTGCTTATCAACTCAACCCTGCGGCATAATCACACCCCGTGTCCAGAAAACCGGGGGCGATACAAGATCGGTTGGTGTCCGTCCATTCAGGAGGGAGGAAGCGGTTGGACGCCATCTTCAGGGCTTTGCACCTCTGCATCAAAAACCGATTTCTTCTCATCCCATCCCGACCTTAGGCGGCAAGATTATACTTCCGCAACCGCTGCAACTGTCAAACCCATCACTGCCGTGAATCAACAGATGAAAAAATCCAAGAGTGGTGTCACCGCTCCCCACCCAAACCCCAAACCACTTGTTTTCAGCCGGAAAATCAATGTTCAACCAGACCACCCCGGCCCACGAAAACCTTCTTCACCAAAATAGCTGGAATTAAATCGTGTTGAACCGATGAGGAATACCAACAGCAGTGATTTGGCTGGCGATTTCTGGGGCGGGCTGGCGGCGATGCTGGTGGCGCTGCCCTCGGCGATCGCTTTCGGGGTAACCATATACACACCACTGGGCGGCAGATATGCGGCTTTCGGAGCGTTAGCGGGAATCCTCGGTGCCACCGCGATCGGCCTGGTAGCGGCGGCCATGGGGGGTACTAAACGGTTGATTTCGGCGCCCTGCGCGCCGGCTGCGGCGGTGATGGCGGCGCTGGCGATCGGCCTCATGCAGAAGGGCGTACCGGTCGAGCGGGTGCTGTTCATGTTGACCGGAGTGGGATTCCTGGCCGGGCTTTTACAGGTGGTGTTCGGACTGATCGGGCTGGGGCGGTTGATTAAATACATGCCCTACCCAGTGGTCAGTGGCTATCTGAGCGGCGTGGGACTGATCATCATCACCAGCCAGTTGCCTGTCCTGCTCGGCGTCCCCAAGGGCACGCACTTCTGGCCTGCGCTGGGCGATTTTCCCTCATGGCATTGGCAGTCCATCTTGATCGGGCTGGTGACGGTGACGGTAATGGTCGTTGCACCGCGCCTGACCAGGACGGTGCCGGCCGCGATACTCGGTCTGGCCGCCGGCGTGATCGCCTATGGCGGCCTCGCCATCGCCGATCCCGCACTACGCGTACTGACCGGCAACACCCAGGTCATCGGCTCTCTCGGCGGTGCCGGGGCGGGGTTTTTCAACACCTTCGCCTCTCGCTGGAAGGCCATCGGGGCGCTGGGCTTGCCAGACCTTCTTGCCATGGGGGTGCCGGCGCTAACGCTGGCGGTGCTTCTGTCCATAGACACGCTCAAGACCTGCGTGGTGCTGGACACGCTCACGCGTAGCCGGCATGACTCGAACCGGGAGTTGCTCGGTCAGGGGCTGGGCAATCTCGCATCGGCCGCCATTGGTGGTATGCCAGGGGCGGGGCAGATGGGCGCGACCATGGTGAACATCTCGAGCGGCGGGACTACCCGCAAGTCGGGGTTGATCGAGGGGGCGCTGTCGCTGGTAGCGTTTCTGGCGCTGGGCACGCTGATCGCTTGGGTGCCGGTGGCGGCACTGGCGGGCATTCTCATCGTGGTCGGCGTGCGCATGATTGACCGGCACAGTCTGAGCTTTCTCAAGGCTCGCTCGACGATCTTTGATTTCGTGGTGATCGCAGCAGTGGTTGTCACCGCGATGACGGTCAGCCTGATCGCCGCTTCGTGCGTCGGCGTAGTGCTGGCCATAGTACTGTTCATCCGCGAGCAGATTGGCGGCAATGTGGTGCATCGCAAGACCTACGGCAACAAGATCTTTTCAAGGCAGACGCGACTGCCTGCAGCCATGGCGATCCTGCAGCGGGACGGCGACCAAACGGTAATCTTCGAGCTACAGGGCAGCCTGTTTTTCGGCACTACAGACCAGCTTTACACCGTGTTGGAGCCCGAGCTTAAGGCGCGGCGCTATGTCATTCTCGATCTGCGCCGCGTGCAATCGGTGGATGTCACCGCCGCGCACCTGTTGGAGCAGGTGAAGGATATCCTCGCGGAGCGCGCGGGCTTTCTGCTGTTCAGCCACATCCCGCCCCTCCTGCCCAGTGGCCAAAACGTGCAGCGGTATTTCGATGAAGTCGGACTGGTGCGGGCGGAAAGCCACGTCAGTATCTTCCCGGAGCTCGACAACGCGCTGGAATGGGTCGAGGAGCGCATCCTGGAGGAGTCGGATCTCACACGGGCGGAGGAACAGCCGCTCGAACTGCATGAGATCGACCTATTTAAGGGGCGCAAGGAAGAAACCCTGCAAGCACTCGCAGCCTGCTTGGAAAAGCGCACCTACAAAAGCGGGGAGAAGATCTTCAAGCGGGGCGACGCCGACGACGAGTTGTACCTGATCCGAAGCGGGGCGGTGCGCATCATGCTACAGTTTGATGAAACCCACTGGCGCCACATCGGCACCTTCACCCGCGGCAATTTCTTCGGCGAGATGGCCTTTCTCGACAGCCAGGCGCGGTCGGCGGACGCCATCGCCTTCACTGACACCGAACTGTTCGTACTCTCGCGCAAGCAGTTCGATACGCTAGCTGAGGAGCACAAGCGGATGGCGATCAACCTGCTCGAGGGACTGGCCCGGGTACTCGCTATCCGCCTGCGCTATACGAACGCAGAACTGCTTGTACTCCAGACCTGATAGATACGTAGCACCGCCAGGGCCGTTTGGCTCAGCGGGAGGTGGAAATTTCGCTTTCCCGTCAGCAAAAAGGTAAAATTGAATCGATGTCCCGAAGCGTGCTTTTATCTTCAAAATTTGGCTATCCCGCCACCCTCTGCCTTGTCGGCCTGACGATTGGGTTATTCAAGCTCTATCCGGAGTTGACCAACACCGGTGATGTCGTCCTTTTGCTGGTGGTCTTTTTGTCGGCTTGGCTTTGGGAGAGCGGTCCGGGGATTCTGGCCGCATGCCTGGCTCCGGTCGCCTACAACTATTATTTCGTCGCGCCGCTCCATTCCTTGTGGTTTCACAAGCCCAGCGACATCATCTCATTGATGGTGTTTCTCGCCTCGGCGCTCATCATCGGACGGCTGTCCGCGACAGCGCGCCAGCGGCTCAGACAAATCGAAAGCGAACGCCGCGACCTCTCGCAGCTCACCGAACTTTCCAAATCCTTCATGGCGGACACTAACCGCGAGTCTCTTTATACCGTGATCGCTGACCGACTGCGCCTTATGTTGCAGTGCGATGGGATTGTGCTGTGCATTGTCGATCACACCGGAGCGATCAGGCAGGTGTCCAACTGCAGTACCGGGATGATCCGGGAGGATTTGATCCGAATGACGGGCCGGCAAGGCGTGGAATTGGTGCAAGACGAGCATGACCATCGCAATCTCTATGTGCCGATCCGCCTTGGTGACAGGCAAATCGGGACCATGGTGGTGGTGGGGCTGCGTACCAGTTCTCACCTTGCCGAGGCATGCGTCACGCTTGTGGGATTGGCCATTGAGCGGGAGCAGTTCATCCGCGTCGAACGCGAAGCCGAGCGGGTGAAAGCCAGCGAGGAGATGAAATCGGCCCTTCTGGCCACACTTGCCCACGGCCTTAAGACGCCTCTGGCAACCGCAGCCGGCCTGCTTGAAAACTGGGAATTGGATGCTGGAGGCACTGATAAATCAAAACTAGCTCGGGCTTCATTGACGCGACTGGCATACATTACCGAAGACTTGCTGAAAGTAATCAAATTCGAGTCCGGGGCTTCCCATCCGCGGCGAGAGGAAGTGGCCTGCGGTGACATCATTGAGGCCGCTGTCGAACGCCAGCACGACACGCTGTTCGGCCACCCGCTAGATCAGGATATCAGCGTCCCTGATCTCAAGATCAAAGTTGACCGCGCCCAGATTTCTGAAGCCCTAGGCTTGGGGTTGGAGAACGCGGCGCGTTACTCCACCGCATCGAGCAAAATTTCGTTGATTGCAAAAATCGAGGCAGGTGATGTCGTGTTTCAGGTTCACGATAAAGGTCCCGGCATCCCTGCGGAGGATCGGGAACGGGTCATGGAGAAATTCGTCCGGCTGCATCACGGCGAGAAATTGTCCGGCTACGGCCTCGGCCTCTATATTGCTCGCAGCTTGGTGACCCTCAACGGCGGCAAAGTGCGGCTGGATGGATCGCCGCTGGGCGGAACGATGTTCGAGATCAGACTTACGCTAGGCCCGTCATGAGCCGTGTCTTGATCGTCGATGATGATCTCGGCATTCGGACCGTGGTCAGCGACGCCATGGTGCATGCCGGGCATGAGGTGGACAACGCCATAAGCGGCAGCGAAGCCCTGACGCGTATCGGTGATCAATTGTTCGATCTGATCATCACCGACCTATCCATGGAGGACGGGGATGGGATGTTTTTGGTGCGCGAAGTGCGCCGTAAGACGTCTGTGCCGATCTTGGTGCTGACGGTGCGTCAGGATGAGCGCGAAAAAATCAGGCTACTTGACGCCGGCGCGGACGACTATGTGACGAAGCCGTTTGGAGTGGAAGAGCTGCTTGCCCGGGTGCGGGCGCTGCTTCGCCGTAACCGCCAAGGTCAGCCGACTCACACTTACAGGTTCGGTAATATTGACATCGACCTGGACAAGCAGCGCTTGGAAAAGAATGGCGATGAAATTAGGCTGACACCCACGGAATTTGCGATCCTAAAGACGCTGATCGAGAGGCCCGGTGCGGTCCGAACCCACCAGCAGCTCATTGCCGCGGTATGGGGGGAAAGCGGCGAGGTGACCAATGATGCCCTGCGAGTTCATATCCGCAGCCTACGCCGAAAGCTGGAGGACGACCCAGCGCGCCCACGTTGGATCAGGACGGAACCTTGGGTGGGCTACCGTCTTGATATCGACGATTGAGCACGGACTCGCAAGAGACGGGGAATGCGATCCGCCCAAGACTCTAATTTCAAGTGGCAGCTGTTTCTTGTCGCGCTATTGTTGCGCTATCGTGGCGCGGATAGGGGTTGAGTCTTTACAACTATTTAACAAATTCTTCCGTATTTGTTTATCTCATGTCGCGATAATTTTCGGTGTGTTAACAAGTGATGCCTTCTCTCTTGCGGTCAATGTCATACGGCTTGGGTGCCGTCTGGTCTGGCTGGCCGGATGCACGATTATGTCTCTTCTTGCTTTTACTCAAACTGATGCTTCCCGCCCTCTCACCGCGATCACACTGGCTGAAGCACGGCGACTGGCATTGGAAAGAAATTGGGACATGCTCGCCTCACGGTCCGAAGCGGAACTGGCGCGTGATCAATGGCTGGTGGCGAAAGAGTTCCCCAACCCCTCGCTCTCCCTTTCCACCACCAAGATCCCCACGGACGGGACACCCGCCGCAACCGCCCGGGGAAACAGCCTGTGGAACCGCAGCTATGACACTGTGGTCAGCCTCAGTCAGCCATTTGAACTCGGCGGAAAGCGCGGCGCGCGGCAGGCGGCGGCGCGGGCGGGGATGGCAGTGGCGGATTTCCGGGTGGATGATGCCCGCCGCCAACTCGCCGTGGCGGTGACAAAAGCCTACACTGTGGCCGCTCAAGCCGAGCAGACCGTCGCGATCAACCGCGCCTCCTCTGAATCGTTGCGCCAGGCCGCTGACATCGCCGCGCGTAGATTCGAGGCGGGGGACATTTCCAGCACGGAAAAGACGCAGATCGACATCGCCGCGACGCGGTTCGAGCTGGACACCCGGAACGCCGAGGCCGGCGCCCGTTCCACCCGGATCGCGCTGGAAATCATGCTCGGCATGCCCTCTCCCGACGGGGGGATCCGCTTGGCGGACGGGCTCGATAAGCTGGCAGCGCCGGCCTCAGCGCTGATGCGGCGGACGCCGGAAACCGAGCGCCCCGACGTCCGCGCGGCTACGGCGGCGGCCGAGCAGGCGGGCTTCAATCTCCGACTGCAGCGCGCGGCCCGCATTCCGGACCCCGCCGTGCAGCTGCTCTATGAGCGTCAACCCCCGGACATGCGCAACAGCGTCGGCGCAGGCGTGACATTCACCATCCCCTTGTGGCACCGCTACCGGGGCGAAATCCTCGCGGCGCAACAGAACTATGACGCCGCCTTGAGGGAATTGCAGAAAGTCCGGGCGCGGGCCGCGGCGGAGATCGCCCAGGCCGGGGCCGTATACGATGCCGCCATCGAGCGTCACCGGCGATTCGTCAGCGAGCTACTGCCAGCCGCCGAAAAAGTGCGCGATACGGTTCATTTCGCCTACGAACACGGCGGAGCATCGCTGCTCGAACTGCTGGAAGCGGAACGCAGCCGCAATGACATCCGGCTCGCCGCCGCCCAGGCGGCGGCCGACGCCTCCAGCGCACGCGCCGACCTGGAAGCCTCGCTTAATCAAAATCCCGGGTCCTTGGAATAATGCCATGAAAACGCGACCCTTGTTAACCGTATTTCTCATTTTGACGATCTGTCCCGGGGTGCAACGCTGCAGCAGACCCGCCCAGAAAACAACCGAACCGCCACCCAAAGTGGAGGGAGAAGCGGTTGTCTTCAGTGCCGGAAGCCCGGAGATCGGCTACTTCAAAACGGCGCAGCCCGTCAGCACCGGCGGCAGTTCCATCCTGTTGACCGGTCGTCTGATCTGGAATGAAGAGCGAACCGTCCGCGTCCTGCCGCCGGTGGCCGGCCGGGTCAGCCGGATTGTGGCCTCCCCGGGTCAACAGGTCACTCTCGGCGCGGTTTTGGCCGAATTTAACTCCCCGGATTACGGCCAGGCCCAGGCAGATTCCGCGCGCGCCGCGGCGGATTTCCAGGCTAGCGAGCGCAATTTTCAACGGCTAGATCTGCTGTATCAGAAAGGTGGTGCTGCCCGGAAAGACCTGGAAGCTGCGGAAGCTGACCGGCGGCGGGCGACGATTGAACATGAACGCACCCGCGCCCGGCTGCATGCCTTGGGCGGGCAATCAGGCTCGCTCGATCAGATTTTTCGACTACGCAGTCCAATCAACGGGACTGTCGTGGAACGGGCGCTGAATCCGGGCCAGGAGCTACGGCCTGACAATTCGCCGCCTCCACTGTTCGTCATCACCGATCCTTTGCGGTTATGGGTGCAGCTTGATGTGCCGGAGAACGAGCTGCCTTTTCTTCGTCGGGGACAGAAATTGAAAATCGAAACGCCGGCATATTCCGGCAAGAGTTTTCCCGGCCAACTGGAGCTGATCGGTGACGCCCTCGATCCATCGACGCGCACCGTGAAGGTTCGCGGCTCGCTGTCTAACGCAGAGCGGTTGCTCAAAGCTGAAATGTATGTGAATATCACCGTGCTTGACACTGCAAGCGGCGCCGGCGTCGAGGTGCCGGTGAAATCCATCTTCATGGAAGGTGAGGATCATTACCTGTTCGTGGATGAGGGGGCAGGCCGGTATTCCCGGCGTCGGGTCAATACCGGCGGCGAACGGGATGGCCGGATTACCGTCCTGTCCGGGGTCAAGCCCGGGGAGAGTGTAGTCGTGGAAGGTGGCCTGCTGCTCCAGTCCGTGCTTAGCGGGGGGACCGCCGGATGACCAGGCGAGGTTTCTTTTCTTGGCCGGGCGGGCTAAGGGGCTTGGCGCCTGAAAGAGTGCGTCAATGATCGGTACTGTCGCTAAATATGCCCTCCGCCACCGTGCGATAGTACTGGCACTGACAGTGTTGTTCAGCATTGCGGGGATCAACGCATTTCGGAATCTGCCCGTGGAAGCGTATCCCGATGTGACCAATGTTTCGCTTCAGGTGATCACGCTGTTCCCGGGGCATGCGGCCGAGGAGGTGGAGCGCCTCGTAACCATTCCGATCGAGAATGAGATGAACGGAATCCCCAGACGGACGTCCATCCGTTCCATCTCCCTCTTCGGCCTTTCCCAAGTCACGCTCGTATTCGAGGACGGCGCCGAAGTCGAATTTGTCCGCAACCAGGCTGCCCAGCATCTCGCGGCTGTGACACTGCCCGCTGGAGCGCAGGCGGGACTTTCGCCGAACGCCACGCCGATCGGGGAAATCTATCGTTACACGCTACAGGGGCCAAAGGGCTTTCCCGATGTCGAACTCAAAGCGCTGCAGGACTGGGTGGTGGAACGGCAATTCCGGACCGTTCCCGGCATCGTTGATGTGGTGGGATTCGGAGGTCCAACGAAACAATATCAGGTCCTGATCGATCCGACAAAACTCCGCTCATACGGCGTCACCCTCAAACAAGTCCTCGAGGCGCTCTCAAGCGGCAATCAAAACGCGGGGGGCGCGTATATTGAACACGGGCCGCAACTCTATATCGTGCGCGGCCTGGGGTTTGTCCAGAACTTGGACGACATCAGAAACATCGCTGTGGATGCCCGCAGCGGCACACCGATCAGGATCAGTGACCTCGGCATGGTGCAGACCGGCGCGCGCCTGCGCCAGGGCCGGGTCGGAAGGATTGTGCCTGGACAATCAGATCAGGACGACGTGGTGATGGGCGTCGTGATCATGCGCCGAGGTGAAAACGCGCTCGAAGTGCTGAATCGTGTCCGTGCAAAAGTCGTGGACATCAACCAGAACTTTCTTCCTGCGGGCGTCAAAATCGTGCCGCATTACGACCGCACCGTCCTAACTCAGCGCACTCTGCGTACCGCACGGAAAAACATGATCGAAGGAATCAGCTTGGTGCTTTTGGTTCTGATGTTCTTTCTGGGGTTCGGCAATTATCGTTCTGCCCTTATCGTCGCCGCGGTTGTGCCTCTGTCGCTGCTGGGCGCCTTTCTGTTGCTCGACATGCGCGGCATACCCGCCAACCTTATTTCGCTGGGTGCGATAGATTTCGGAATCATCGTGGACACCGCCGTCATCATCGTAGAGGATGTGCTGCACAAACTGGAACAGGACGGCAAGCGTATTCATCGCCTGCATGAAACGATCATCGATGCGGTCAAGCAGATGGGTCGGCCGATACTTTTTTCCAAAGCGATATTGCTGACCGCCTTCATTCCTCTCTTCACGCTACAGCGTGTCGAGGGAAAAATCTTTCGCCCGATGGCGCTGACGCTCACCTTCGCGCTCCTGACGGGCACGATTCTCGCACTAACCTTGGTCCCGGTATTGGCAAGCTTTGCTATAAATAACAAGTTCTCCAGTCATGAATCGTGGATGGTTCAACGGATCGCGAGTGTCTATCGCCCGATGCTGGAGCGTGCCATGAGAGCACGCGTATTGTTGTTGGGGAGTGCGGTGGTGGCGTTGGTGATCGCGGGAATAGTGCTGGGGCATATCGGCACAGAATTTCTGCCGAAGCTGGACGAAGGCTCTCTCTGGGTGCGCGGATTCATGCCCCAAACCATTTCGCCGACCGACTCGGACCGTTTGTCAAGGCAGGTGCGCGCCACCCTGGCTTCGTTCCCCGAAGTCACGTCCGTCGTGACCCAACTGGGCCGACCTGACGATGGCACTGATGTCAACGGTTGGGACATCATCGAATGCGCGGTGGAACTGAAGGACCGCTCCGAATGGAAAACCGCGTCCACGCGCGACGGCCTGGTTGATGCAATGAACCGGAAACTTTCGCAGATTCCCGGAATGCCTTTCCAGTTCAGTCAGTACATCGAAGACAATGTCAACGAGGCCGTCTCTGGCGTAAAAGCCGAGTTGAGCATCAAAATTTACGGCAACGATCCGAATCAGCTCCAAGCGCTGGCGGATCAGGCTGTGGATATTTTGCAGAAAATCCCCGGCGCCGTCGATGTCGGGACCGAGAAGCTGATTGGCCAGCCGCAGGTTCAGATCACGATCAGCCGATCAGCAATTGCACGGGTGGGGCTCTCCGTGGCCGATGTCCAGTCGGTCGTGGAAACCGCGCTCAGCGGCTCGGCCGCGACCCAGGTGCACGAAGGCGAGCGGACCTTCGACCTTGTTGTGAAAATGATTCCCGGCGCCGTGTCCGATCTGGAGGCCATCCGCAACATCCCCGTCTTCGGATCGAACGGCGAACGCCTGACCCTGGGCGCGTTGACCTCCGTTGAAACTCATGCGGGATTTGCCCGTGTATTTCGCGAGGAAAACGCGCGAAGGACGGTGGTGAAGTTTTCCGTACGCGAGCGTGACCTCGGCTCGTTGATCTCTGAAGCGCAAAAAAAGGTTGGCTCGGAGGTCAAGCTACCCACTGGCTACCGTATGGAGTGGACCGGGGCATTCGAAAACCAGCAACGCGCTGCCAAACGATTGCAGGTGATCGTGCCCATCACGATGATCGCGATTTATTTCCTACTGTTCGTCGCCTTTGACTCCGGAAAACTCGCTTTCCTGATCCTGCTGGTTGCCCCATTTGCCGCAGTCGGCGGCTTATTCGCGCTGCCACTGACGGGGTTGAATCTTTCCGTTTCCGCGCTGGTCGGCTTTATGGCCTTGTTCGGAATTGCGATGCTGAATGGCGTCATTCTAGTTGAACGCATACGCGAATTGCGCGTCCGCGGACAGCCTCTTGAACTAGCAATTCGTGACGGTGCTCATTCCCGCCTGCGCCCCGTGGTTATGACCGCATTGATGGCGGCGCTTGGACTATTGCCGATGGCTCTCTCGCACGAAGTTGGCGCGGAGACCTCGCGCCCATTTGCCGTGGTTATCATTGGCGGTCTGGTGACGGCGACATTAGTGACGCTGTTCATCCTGCCGCTCCTGTATCCCTGGTTTGAAAGTCGGGATGAAGGAGTAACAACAAAATGAGACTGACCGGAATCCGAGCGTTGTCAATCCTGACGGGAGTGGTAGCCTGTCTTTTTATGGTTTTCAGCATTGTCAATGACCGAGAATGGTTTTTACGAGCATCATGCGATCGGGGATGGGGCTCTCGATGCTACTACCTGGCTTTAAAATATGAGGCCCAAGGCCCTGATAGTGCGGCAGGCAAAGAATCCGTTGCATTGCTAGAAAAAGCCTGCTCTACGAAAATCTATTCAGCGTGCAGCAGAATGGGTTTACTTTACCGGAAGGGCGAATATGTGGCTCAAGATGATCAGAAATCCACGGTCTATTACGATCGCGCCTGTTCCGGTGGTGACATGCTGGGCTGCAACAATCTTGGCGCCTCGTATGAACAGGGCCGGGGCGTAGTGGCAGACAGTGTAAAAGCGGTACGGCTTTATCGGCAGTCATGCGATGGGGGGCTGATGCTAGGGTGCAACAACCTCGGCTCCATGTACGATGAAGGCAAGGGCATCGCCCGGGATGTCGACCGAGCTGTTTTCCTGTACAGAAAGGCTTGTTCGGAAAATGAAGGGGTGGCTTGTGAAAACCTGGGGACGCTGTATTACAACGGCCATGCAGTGCCGCAGGACACGAAAACCGCCATGAATTTCTACGAAAAAGCGTGCAACGCCCACCTTCCTCAAGATTGTCTGTTGCTTGCAAAGATGCTCGATTCGGAGCAGGGAAACTCCTCCGATTCCCGCAAGGCTTTCACATTTTATGAACGCGCCTGTGATGCAAAAATGATGGAGGGTTGCACCGGGCTTGGCATCCTTTATGCGACTGGCCGTGGAACGATTCAGAATGAGGAAAAAGCGGTTTCATTATATGATCGAGCCTGCACGGAGGCAGAGCTGCAAGCATGTTATCTCCTCGGATCAAGTTATGAGAATGGCACGGGTGTCAGTGCTGACCCCCAGATGGCCAGTAAGTTGTTCAAGCGCGCCTGCGAAGGTGGCATACAGCCAAGTTGCGAATGGTTTAAAAAGGGCTATCCGGAATAATCCATCGTGTACCTGCCTGCAGCGTTCTTTCACATCCATTAAGCAATTTACGGTAATGCCCATATTTGTCTCAAAAACCAAACAAATGAAACTTTTTGAAAACCTCTTGGAAACGCTTATCCGTGATCTTCAGGGTGTGGTTGCGTGAAGAAAATCTGAATGGCGCCTAAAACACGAACATCCCAATCGCGGCAGCGATCATCAAGACCACGGTAATGCCGACCACCGCCCTGCTTAGCTTCGAACTGGGCTGGTTCTTCATAAGTTTTGAATCGCATGCCACGATCAGAATGCCCACAAGCATGAATGGCGCGAGAAGCCCATTGATGACGGCCGTCCAATAGAGTGCTTTTATCGGGCTTATACGGGCAAAATCCATCGCAATACCCGCCAAGGTGGATAAAATAATAACTGAATAAAACGCCCTGGCGCCTTTCAGCTGCAGATCCAGCCCATGATCCCAGTCGAAAGTCTCGGCGAGGGCATAGGCAGCGGAACCGGTAAGTGTCGGGATTGCTAAAAAGCCGACACCGAGGATGCCCAAGGTGAAGAGCGTTGTAGCGTAATTGCCGGCAAGAGGGCGGAGCGCTTCTGCAGCCTGCCGGGTGGTTTCGATATGTGTGATTCCATGGGTATGCAACGTCAACGCGGTTGTCAGGATGATAAAAAACATCACCAGATTAGAAAAGAATGTTCCCACCCCGACATCCAGCTTACGATCAATGATCTCTCTCCGGGTCGCACCAAAGCGCTGCATGAGCATCCTCCGGCCAATCCGTTTTTCTTCCTCGACCTCCTGGGATGCCTGCCAGAAAAAGAGATACGGGCTTATGGTGGTGCCGAGGATGGCGACCAACATTCCCCAGCCCTCCCGGGTTTTGGGCAAAGCCAGAGTGAAAGACTGCTTGGTCACTTCAAGCCAGTCCGGCCCAACATGGATGGCGGTGAGAACATAGGCAAACAGAAATAGCGTCAGCCATTTGAGGGTCCGGGCGATGTGGTAGTAGCTGAGCCGAATCGTGGCCCAGCCAATGAGCAGCCCGAATACTACGACGAAGTAGTGGGAGTTGATGCCGGTCAGCATTTCTGCGGCATCGGACATGCCAGACAAGTCTGCGCCGATGTTGATGGTGTTGGCTACTGCAAGCATGATGCAAGCAAGGATTAACAATTTCTTGGGGAATTTCTTTTTCAAGGCTCCAGCCAATCCCTCACCGGTCACCATCCCGATGCGTGCGCACATCATCTGGACTGCCGCCATCAGGGGCCAAGTAAAAATGGCAGTCCACAGCAATCCCGTTCCGAATTGCGAACCGGCTGCGGAATAAGTGGCGATACCCGACGGATCATCGTCAGCCGCACCGGTAATCAGGCCCGGGCCCAATACGGAAAAAAGCCGGTGAATGAAGCTCGGTTTGACGTATTTCAGCGGATTTTTCATAACGCCCGTAACTCCTGGGCAAGAATAATCACAACCAATATCGCGTTCATGTCTATGCCCGGATCAAAATTGTATATGGAGTCTTGAACCAAAGACTGTGACCGGCCCGCGATCAGCGTTGAATGCGGGGTTTTCATAGTGCTGCGCTTCAACGCTCAGAGCGCCATGCCGCCAGAATTGCCAAAGGTAATAAACCGCCATCAGGTGTTCTGGTGAATAGTTCAGCCGGCCATCACCAAGCATGAAGCCATTACCGCCTGCAGCGAGATAAGCGCGATGGTCGCCGTTGATGCCGTTCCAGGCCATCGCTGCTGCGATCCGATCATGAGGCCGCCCCCAGAGTTTGCCACTGCTCGACACTCCCACGGTCAGCGTTCGCTCCACCTCGGTGAATGCCCAGGATTCGGTTTTACCATCGTTCCATCCGGCGCGCATGAAAACGCCTATTTCCGGTGTGATTGCCTGCTCCAGATTCAGTCCCAGTCCGTATTTCCGGGTGCCGGGCCGACGCGTGGCGGTCACATCCGGGGCGGCAGGCGATTGTCGTAGCGCCTCTTTGTAGTCGCCCATCTGGGCGTGATTGAGAAACGCCAGCAGCCGTGCTTTTCCGGGTTGATCGCCCAGGGTGTAGTCATGCTCGATTTCGAGTGAATCTCCATGGGCGCGCCTGACATCATGGTCTAAGAGAATGCCATTCGCCTGTTTGGGTTCCATGAAACTTCCCAGCCGGAAGGCCCAGTCGTTGAGATATAGCTCCGCGGTCACACCATAGGAGTAGCCCCGGGTGTCCGCTGGGTAATCCCAAGCGGCGTTCTCCCAAAGTGACCAATTGTTGAACTGGCTGCGCGGGTCATGAGCATAGGTGTTTGCGTCGAAGATGTCGCTGCCGGAATATTTTCCAGTAGTGATAACCAGTCTGTGACGGGAGTGGGCACCGGCGAGCTGGTTCAGATCGTCGGTCATCACTTCTTGCTCGCCATCGAAATCGAATGTTTGGCGGAGGAACAGCCGGGCGAGCGTGATTTTCAGTTCCGTGCTGTCCACCCGGTAGGTCTCCCCGTTGGGTGGCCCGGCCAGCCCGACCACCCGGCTTACCCCTTGGCCGCCGATCAGCTCGGGATTGAAGTAGAGTTCCGCGCCCCGCCACAGCCGCCGGCCCAGAAACGCCGTCGCCGTGAAGGAGCCGCGGATCTGCTTGTGGTCTTCCAGGCTGTTGTTTCCCGCGTAGGGTGCGGTGAAGGCGCCATAGCCCTGAATGTTGTAGGTGGTCTGAGCATGCCATGTCCAGGCGGCCGGCGCTGGGAGGGGCGCAACGGCCGCGGGCTGGGGCACCGCCTCCTGGGCGCGGCTGGCGGCGAAGCTGAAGCCGAGGACGGCTGATACGAATAGTTTCTTCCGGGACATGAGGTACTCCTGCGACCACCGCCCGCCCGTCATTTCAAATAAGCGTTGACCACATCAATCAGGTCTTCCGCAGCCTTGAGCTGTTCGTTCGTAGGTTTTCGCGTGTTGTCAATGATATGGGAGCGGACATGCTCCTCCATGATTTCAGCCATCAGGCCATTGAGCGCTCCTCGGCAAGCGGCGACGGTCTGCAGCGTGGCGAAACACTCACCGTCATCGCGAATGACCTTCTCGATGCCCTCCACCTGACCGCGAATACGGCGGATGCGGTTGAGCAACTTGTGTTTTTCCTGCGATGTGTGCGCCATGGCGAACTCCGGCGTATATAATATACCTCGGTATAGTATTAGTCAATCGCCGCACCCGGCCGGAAAGACCCCGCGCGGTGAAGGAATTTAACAATGGGCCACGATCATTCCCATACCGGCGGAAGCGCCCTGCGGATCGCCATGGGCGCCAATGTGCTCCTGGCCCTGGTGGCGGCGGCGGGCGCCTGGCTTTCCGGCTCGCTGGCGCTGTGGTCGGACGCCGGACATCTGCTCGCTGATGTGAGCAGCATCGGCATGATCTTGCTGGCCATCCGGCTGGGAGGCAGGGCGCCGGATGCCCGCCACACCTACGGCCACCGGCGCTTCGAGGTCTTTGCCGCGGTACTCAACTGCCTGGTACTGCTGTTCATCGCCGCCGCCGTGGTGTTTTTCTCAATCCCCCGGTTTCACGCCCAGCCGCCGGTGCACACGGGCGTGATGCTGATCGCCGCGGCGATCAACGCGATCGGGAATCTCATCACGGCAAAGCTGCTATGGCGGTCGCGCTCCAGCCTGGGGGTGCGGATGGCGCTGACGGATCTGCTGGCCGACGGACTGGCTTCCCTGGGCGTGCTGGCAGCGGCGCTGGTGATCCATTTCACCGGGCTGGGATGGGTTGATCCCGCAGTCTCCATGCTGGTCGCCCTGATCATCGTCATCGGCGCCGCGCAGGTGCTGATGGAGTCGGCCCATTTTCTGCTCGACGCCGTGCCCGAGAATCTTGACAGCAACGCAATCCTGCGATCTCTGCGGGAGGTCGCGGGGGTGCTGGAAATTCATGACTTGCATGTGTGGTGCCTGGCGCCCGGCACGCCGGCATTGAGCGCGCATGTCACACACTGCGCCACGGACAGTGATGAGCTGCTATCCCGCCTGCAACGGCTGCTGCGCGAGGAGTACGGCATAGGCCATCGGACACTGCAACTGGAGCGTGGCACGGATTGCGGGCCGATCCCACATTGACGCAAAATCATTGGGCGTTGACGCTTGATTTTGAAAAAAAATCATATCACCTTAGCGCCTGCCAAAGCGTCAGCCCCAGCCAGACATCCCCGAAGTTCCGGCTGTTCTCCGTTGCCGCAATCACCGATCAGAGCCTGCAAGCAGGTGAAAAAGCAACGGGGCAGCCGAAGCTGCCCCGTTCCCCCCGTTCTTCTTGGTTCTTGCGAGGCACCGCCCGCTTCGCTTAGTTGGTCATGAAGCTGGCATCGTCAATGCGGAAGGTGGTGCCGAGCGAGGCGTCCGAGGTTCCCTTGAAGTCGAGATAGACCGTCTGGCCTTTGATCGCCGTGATGCAGGAAGGAGAGAGTGTGAAGCTCTTCTGGGTGTAGGAACCGTTGATGTTGCCATTGTCATTGGCATTATGGTTGGCCCAGGTGCCCAGCGAGCAGAGCACGGTGCTGCTTGCATTCTGAACCGTGGCCGTCATGGTGTCATAAACCCCGGTGTTGGTGAGCGCTTCCTGGGTGACGACATTGAGCCAGAAGGAGATGCTGCCCGCAGTCGCGGTGGAGGGAATCGCGACCCCCTGGTACAGCTCGTAGGTGGCGCTGTTCACCAGGTTGCCAACATAAGCGTAGGAGGTACCGGAGTGCGGGTAGGTGCCGGCGGTGGTGATGCCGGCCGAGCTCGCGGTGTTGGTGGCCGGAAGAACCCAGGAGGCGGTGCCGCTGGTGAAGGCGCCGTTGACGAGGCGTTCAGCCTGGACGCCGCCGGAAGCGGTTGCGATGAAGTTCTTGCCGCTAATGCTCGGACCGACGGTGGCCGAGAGGCTGACCGGCGAGAAGGTATAGCCCGCCTTTGAAGGCGTTAGGGTGTAGGTGCCGGCGGCCACGCTGCTAACTGTGTAGTTGCCGGAAGCATCAGCAGTGACCGAGCTGGCGCCGTAGCTGACCGAGGCACCCGCGATACCCGCGTTGCCGGAGATCGAATAGGTGGTGGTGCCGGTGGTGAAGGAACCGGTGACCGAGAAGCTCAGGCTGCCGGTCTGGTAGTTGTAAACCCGGATGTAGTAGGTGCCGGCCGTGGGGGTCGCGAAGGGACAGCTCTCGTTGCCGCTGCTGGTGTAGGGACGGCAATCGTAAACCGTCAGGGAGGGGGTGGCGCCGAACTTCACATAGAGATCCACATCGCCGGTCGCGTTGGTCGTGGCGATGGTCAGGTTGGAAGCACCACTCGGAACCGCGAGGGTGAAGTCTTTGAAGTCCGCATTAGCCGAAGCACCATTCACGGATGAGGCGAGTGCGACGCCGTTGCTCAGGGCCGGAACGGCACCGCCCGTGGAAGTCGCGGTGAAGTTCTTGCCGGTGGCGCTCGGGCCGACCGGCACCGAGAGGCTGGTGGGTGAGAAGGTGAAGCCGCTCTTGGAGGGGGTAAGGGTATAGGTTCCGGCCGTGAGATTGCTGATAGTGTAGTTGCCGGAAGCATCGGCGGCGACCGCACCGGAGCTGGGCCCGCTGTAGCTGACCGTGGCGCCCGCAGAACCCGCACTGCCGGAGATTGAGTAAGTAGCAGCGGCCGTTGCACCGGTGAAGTTCTGGCCGGTGACATTGGCGCTAGAGACTGAAACCGAACGGTTGGCGGGGGTGAAGGTGTAGCTGGTCTTCGAGGGGGTCAGCGTGTAGCTACCGTTCGCCAGGCCGCTGATCGTATAAGCGCCCGTCGCGTCGGTGGTGGCCGAGCCGCCCGTGGTGGAAACCAGCACGCCGCTGAGACCGGCTGCGGTGGAATCGGTGATGGTGCCGGAAACTGACCAAGTCGTGGTGGCGCCGCTCGGGGTGACCGCGATGCAGTTGGAGAACTGGGAGATGTCGCCGGAAGCGGCGCCCTTCGCCTGCAATGCGTAATAGTATGTGCCGGCCGAGGAAACCGCGCTGTCGGTGTAAGTGGTCCCAGTGGGGGCGGCGATCTTGGTGAAGCCGTAGGAACAGCCCACCATGTTCTTGAAAACGGCGTAGCTGGCGGACCCGCTGATCGCGCCCCAGTTCAGTGTCACTGATGTTGCAGTGGCGGTGTTGCTGAGTGAAGGGGTGGCGAGAGTCGCGCCTGTCTTCGTCGAAGTGCTGGTCATGGTGGAACAGCCGACACCGTGAGTGTTGTAGGCGGCTTGGATCTGCGATGCGTCCGGCGTGCCGTCCGCCAAGTTTCCGTTATCGTCGTTCACGACCAGGAACACGTTGAGCCAGTTGGAAGGGCCGCAGCCGTCGCCCGTGGTGGACGTGACCTTGGTGAAACCCTGTAGGGAAGTGTTTGTTGAAAGGAACCAAAGCTGGTCAATTTTGTACCAGCCGGCGCCGGCGCCATATTTGGTGATGAGCGCCTGGGAGAGATCCCAGTTGCCCTGGCTCAGCGGCAGGGACTCGCAGTGGCACTCCTTGCCCATCGGGCCGAGGCAGGAGGAACCCGCTGGGCAGTTGTTGGCGTTCTTGGTCACCGTCCAGGGGGTGTTGGAGGAATGCTTGTGGTAATCGAGCTCGCGAACGCCGGTGCAGTTGGTGCAGGCGTCGCCGTAGCCGGCGCAGTTGGCGCCGAGGAAGCCGGGCCCGGTGCAGGAATGATGGCCCATGGTCAACGCGGTGGTGTCGCCGTAAGCCTCTCCCGTACCCCCTTCCGGAGCCGTCCCTTTTCCGTCAAACTGGTCGAAACCATGGGCGAACTCATGCAGGAAGACATCAGGCAGTTCGCCGGTATTGCCGCAGCCGCCACCCGATTTGAAGAAATTCACTGTGGAGCCATTCCAGTAGGCATTGCAGGTCTGGTTCAGGTTCATGTTGACCTGCACCACGCCGTTGTTCCAGGTATTGGAGGGCAGGAAGGAGCGGATTTTCTGCTTGATCTGATCCACCCAGAAATAACCGGTGCGGGAGGCGACGGTGTTGCCGGCGCCGCCATAGCCCGGGGTGGTGCAGTCGGTGCCGCTGTTGGTGCCGAGATCCATGTTGCCGCTGCCGTCGGCAGCCTGTGAGATGGCGCCGCAGGCATCGTTCATCTTGACATATTTTCCCACCAGGGTGGTGGTGCCGCTGCTGCTCGTGGTGGCGCCGCCCGCGTCCGCGAACAGACTGCTGCCGTAGTTGGCGAAGGGAAGCGGGATGTTGGTCTGGGTTCCCTTGCCGGTGGCCGCACCGGGATAAACGCCGCCTTTCACCGAGCCATAATCATTGATGTCGCGCATTTCCGTGACATTGCCGTCGATCGCGGAAACCCGGACTAACCAAGTGCCGACTTGACCGGCGCGGCGCAGGGTGACAGCGTAAACCAGCTTATGGGTATAGCGACCGCCGCCGATGCGGCCGGTGTAGCCCTTGCCCATTTCATCGCGTTCGCCGTCGTCGTCGCTGCGGTCGTAGCTGACCGCGGCGACCAGGCCCAGCGAGGGGGCGCTCACCACGGTGTCGCGGCGCGCATCCCAGTTGCCCAGGTAATCTTTGGCGATAACCAGCGCCTGAGCGGGGGTGATGGCGGCAACAGTGGCGTCGGGGCGAACGCGGCCCCAATTGTCAGAGCCGAATTGCACCAAGTTGCCATGGTTGTAACGGAAGGTGATGTGGGCGCCTTCGACGCGCACACCGTTGACCACCTGGTCGTAATCCATAAACCACAGGTAGCCGTCTTCGCCGAAGTTGCCCGAGCGCTGGTCATTCATCACCATCTGGCTGGGGTTGACTCCGGGGAACAGGGCGGCGTGCTGGGTGAAAAAATCACGGGTGAACAGGTCCATTTCGCCCAAGCGGACGCCGTTGGTGTCCACTTCAGCGCCAACCCGGCTATTGAGCGCGGGCACCTGGCCGAGTCCTGCGAGGCGAGCGCGGACTGCATCCATCTTGAGGGAATTACCGCGGCCGGGAACCGTGGGAATACCCGAGCCCATGGCGTTGCTGACCAGACCGGTGCGGCGATCAAGCAGAACTGACCAGTTGCCGGCGGACTGCTGGAATGAGATCCAAGCGGTGCGCTGGGCAGCCGGCAATTCGGCGCGCGCAGCACCGAGGTTCACTTGCGACAACAAGGGCCGGCTGTCCTGGTCAATCCGGACTTTGCGGTCAAGGTCGCTATTGCGGTCGCCTGTGATGTGCTGCGCAAAAAGCGGCAGGGTCAGCAGGCTGAGGGCGAGGAGTGTGGTCCGGCGAAGATGCATGAAGGCTCCTGTAACAGTCGCGGGCCGCACAAGGCGGCCGGGGACGGTCGGGGTGGCTGTTCCGTTGTTCACGGAGGCAATCATGGGCCTTTACCCGGGATCCGGCGAGTAAATCAACCCAAACAGGTCAAATATACGGTAAATCCCTTACGGGGAATCCCGGTGTCCATCCGGTAAAGACCTTAGACCGGGATTTCTGTCGGTCGCCCCTTAGGGGCCGCAACGAAATAACAGTAGCAGTCTGCCCGCCGATTCATCCCGACTGGCTTCGTTCCCCATCTATCGCGCGCTCCACTGGAGCGCGCTCC